>JBFWYF010000055.1:0-16355 GCA_050186685.1 Pirellulaceae bacterium | reverse complement strand
CGGTCGCCTGGGACAATTGCTGGCGCAGCTGTTCCATCTCGAGGGCGTTGTCCTTCGTGGAAGCGGCAATTTCCCGAGTGGTTTGGGCCGTCTCCTGCGAAGTGTCGGCAATGGCTTCGGCGTGTGCGGCGACCGACTGGACCGCAGGCAGCAGCGTCATCGGGGACGCGGGTTCGTTTCCGGCAGCCGGCGTTTCCTGATGCGCGAGCTGCGTGGCCGCGAGCGCGGCTTTGGCGGCGGCCAGCGTCGCATCAGCTTCAGCCAACACCTCGTCCGCCCGGCGCAGTTCGCGGGCGATATCGAGCTCCGCGGCGGCATCCGGAGCGGTGAACACGGGCGCCACCGGACTCCCATGCTCTCCATCGGGACAGGTTACGGCGTGGCCGGGCCGGATCTCGGCCAGCACCGCCCACATCACGCCGGACCCCATTAAGGCGGCTCCGATCGCGCCCATGCCCGCCCACTTCCAGGCCGCACCCGACGAGGACGTACGGACGGCATACCCCACAACCGGAAGCCGAATCTCCGAGTGCGTGTCGACGAGCGACGGAATCTCCGCGCAAGTCGTTGTCGCCGATGAATTCGTCGCCTGGCGCAGCGC
The DNA here is from genome assembly GCA_050186685.1 of Pirellulaceae bacterium. Taxonomy (GTDB): domain Bacteria; phylum Planctomycetota; class Planctomycetia; order Pirellulales; family Pirellulaceae; genus CAZFLF01. Next base: position 15,754 of record JBFWYF010000055.1, on the reverse strand, counting down.
CCGCACCATCTCGACGCAACTGGTAAAGCGGCGGCTCGGGTCCAACGATGCGGCCCGCGCCAGCACGTTACGTTCGGGAGCCGGCAACTGCGTCAGATCCATCGCACCGCTTTGCTTCGCTTGCAGCACTTCACTGATCCACTCGCTGCCAAACGGCAGCTCCCCCGTGCGGAGTTCGAAATAGCTGATGGCCAGCGAATATTGATCCGTGGTCGTTGTCGGCCCCTTCCCTAACAGCACCTCGGGGGCGCCATAGGCAATCGTCCCCGCCCCCATCGACGTTTCGCGGACTTCGCCGATCATCTTGGCGAGCCCGAAATCACAAACCTGGGCCGCGCCGCTGAGCAGCAGAATATTCTGTGGTTTGATGTCGCAGTGCTGGATCTCGTGGCGCGCATTGAGCAGATCGATGGCCCGGGCCGCGTCCTCCAGGTACGTGAGCAACTCCTCCACGGGCACGCCCGGCAGTCCCGCCGCGCGGCATTCCTGCAAGCGGTCGAACAAGCTCCGCTCGGCCAACCCCATGGCGATGACGAGCTCCGCAGGTTCCGGCCGCTCGACGACCGCTGCACCTTTCGCGGGAACTAACAGCGTGCCGCGTGATTCGCAGCCCGACAGGGCCGATTGCCGCAGCACTTCCGTGTCGAACTGCTGCCCGCTGGACTGCAGCGTGCCCTCGTCCGCGAGGATCTCGCCTTCCTTCGTTTTCAGCCAATAGGCGATCAGCGGGACAAGATTGGGATGGCGGATGTCGCGCAACAGCCGCAGTGCCCGCAACTCCTTGCCCCCATGCTTGCGATCCAGATCGTGGATGATCTTGACCGCCGACGGAACTCCACCAGGCCCAATCGCTTTCCAGACTTCTCCAAAGCCACCCCGGCCCAAAAAAGACTGCAGCTGATAGCCTGCAACGGGTTCGTCCCCCTGCCGGTACGTACGTTCGGTCGGTTCCATGTGCGTGCCCCGGAGACCTGACGATGAGATGGTGCTGAAGATGCACTTCAACTATAGGTCGCAGTTTTCCGGAAGAGGCGGCAAATAGTAACCGAAGGTAGTGGCCGCCGGGGTGGCACCCGCCGTGCGGCCCGTGCGGGTCATTCCGGTCTTGACGTGACCCATACCGAGTCTGCCCCAGGATCAGACCACGCTCAGACGCCGGACTCGGACTCGCCCGGCACTTCGTCCCCTTCGCGCGGTTTCCACCGGCGACCGGCCAGTTTCGGCTGGAATTCGGGCTGACCGGCCAAGATGGCAATCTGCCGGACGGCGCGCAGTGTCAACTCGGCCACTATCGCCGCATCATCCGATTGCTCCCGGTAGGCCGAAAGATCCAGCAACTCGCCGAATTTCACCCGCACGCGAGCGCGCGTGAAGAACGGACTGGTTACCGTGCCTCGATAGGGCGCCCCTTCGATGTAGCACGGCAGAATGGGGACGCCCGCACGCAGGGCCACCCAGATCGCTCCCGGACGCACGGGCAACATGAAGTCGTCGGTCGTGTTGATGCGTCCCTCCGGCAACATGCCCACACAGCCTCCCTCGGCGGCGAATCGAATGGCCGCTTTGGTCGCCGCGGTGTCGACGCCTCCGCGCCCCACCGGAATTACATTGCAGGTCCGCAGGAACCAGCCCATCAAGCCGCGGGCGATGTACTCGCGGGCCACCATCCAACGCATCGGCCGATCCAGGATCGTCTGGATGAAAAACGGATCGATACTGCTACGATGATTACAGATTACGACCACGCCCTGCCCGGGCGGAACCGGCCAGCGTCGCGGCTGTTGAGCCCGCCACAGCACGCGTACGATCAGGCGAGCCGCCAACCATAGAAAGAGCTGCGGCAGGTTAAACCGACGATACCGATATCGCATCGCAGCCAAAAGCGCGAGCGCCAGGACTGCCCCAGCAATGACGACAATGGCTTGCGTTTGCGACATGCGTGTCGAGCGTCTGGCTCAGCAGGATTCCTCAAAAGGGGGCACGCAGTCTAACGTTCTCCCCTCACTCCGTCGACCTAGGATTCAGCGACCATGCTGCTCGGAGTCGTCAGTGATACCCACGGCCACCTCCACAACACGCTGGAGGCGGTCGAATTGTTCCGATCGCAGCATGTCGATGTCGTGATTCATTGCGGCGATATCGGATCGACGACGATTCCCGCGCTGTTCCGCGACTGGCCGACACACTTTGTGCTCGGCAACGTTGATCGTCCGGCCGAGGAATTCGAGCGGGCCGTTGTCGCGGCCAATCTCACGTTTCACGGCCGTTTCGGCAACCTCGAATTGGCCGGTCGCCGCATCGCCTGGCTGCACGGCGATGACCCCCGCCGCTGGAAGGAAGTTACTTCCGGCGGACAATGGGACCTCGTCTGCTACGGGCATACGCATCAAGCCCTGGAGCGTTTCGAAGGCGCAACACACGTGCTCAACCCGGGTGCCGTCTACCGCGCCAAGCCCCATAGCGTGGCCGTCGTCCGGCTGCCCGAACTGACGGTCGAGTTCCTGACGTTTTGAACCGCGTCCCAAGACAGCGGATATGCCCCCCTTTCTGGCGAAAGGGGCTACGGGCGAAAGGAGCTACGCGACCCTTAGCCTTCGGATGGCTTCGACCGAATTTCCAGGATGACGCTCTGGGAGCTCGTACCGGGCATCGGGTACTCGGCGACGCATCGAACGTCCAGCCGCTTGAAATAACGATGCCGTTGCACTTCCGCCAGTTCCTCGGTCCACCGCGGCCCCTTCACGGCCAGAAGGCGTCCAATCGATAGCCAGTGCGGCTGGAACCAGACGAGCATCTTGTCGAGCGGGCCAACGGCCCGAGCAACGAGCGAATCGAAACGGAACTGATCCACCACTTCCTCGGCACGGCAGGCATGAACCGCCACCGGTAACCCCAGACCTTCCAAGATCGCGACCAGTGCCTGCGCCTTCTTGCCAATGGATTCACTCAGCGACACCGACAAGTCAGGACGCAAGATGGCCAACAGAATTCCCGGAACACCGCCACCGCTGCCCACATCCAACACTTCCTCGCCAGGTTGCATCAGCCGTGTGAGCGCCAGACTGTCAATCACGTCTCGAGCAACGAACTTCTCAAAGTCCGTATGGCGAGTCAGGTTCAGCTTCTCGTTCCATTGCCACAGCAATTCGCAGTAGCGAAAAAGCTGCTCGACCTGGGGTCCGGGCAGTTCGAGTTGATGTGCCGCGAGGGCCTCGGTAAGCGAAGTAGGCTGGGACATCGGGTGGCGTACGGGCGGGAAGGCACAAACGACGGGGTCGGTCATGACCAGACGCTAGCGAATCGTACTCGGCTTGAGTAGGGGTTCGAATTACGTCTGGACCGTCTGGACAAGATCGCTAAAATCCCCGCCGCTATCGAGCGTGGAAATCCGTTTCCGCCGTTTTGCCCGCGACGGCCGACCGGGGCGGACACTACGCAGGCTGCCCGATAGCGGAGCCGGCGCAAAGGAGTGCAAACGCATGTTGAGCGATCATTGGTCACATGTGGCGATGGATTGCCATCATTTGCGGGCGACTGCCATTCGCAGCGAACAGGCCAACTCACAGGCGCTCGCGAGCGGCAGCCCTCGGGAGGGCGCACCGGGCAGTGAGCCCCTGGCGAAACGACCGGTTCGAGCCAGGTTGCCGATCTATCCGGCCGGCTTGGGCGTGCTGCTCATGCTGCTGGGGGCTCTGGCAAGCTGGGCCGACGAACGTGGCACCTCGACGATCGTTCCGACGACGGCCCCCGCGACGACGCAGGAGCCGACTCCAGCGATTGTCCCACCTCCCTTGGAACCGACGCCGACACCGGCCACTCCCCCCGCGCAACGCCCGGGGGCCGAGGAACCCCCAACAGCCACTCCCTCGGCATCCCGGGACTCGATGCCGGGGAATCCTCGGTCGGAGAATACCGCGGCCCCCCGTCCCTGCAGCTTCCGGCAAGTCACTCCGGGGGTGAGCCGAGTGGAAGATGTCTTGGCCCAACTGGGAAAGCCTATCTCGGAGACTGCCGAACAGGACGAAAAAACAATGACCTTCGCCGTCGAACCGTTTTCCCAGGTCGACGTGCTGGTACATCACGAGGTCGTGTCGTCCATCGTGCTCCATCTGAAGGAACCTGGGACGGCGCGCCAGATCGCAGAAGAGCTCCAGCTGGGTGACATCGAGCCGGCCCAGGTCATCAACGATCGGGACGAGGTCCTGGGCTGCGTCTATCCGGAACGCGGACTACTGCTCAACTTCGCATCTCCCGCGGCCGTCAGCCAGGTGACGCAGTTGATTCTGGAGCCAGTAACGGCGGAACCTTTTGTGCTGCGCGTCCAGCAAGATCGGCGGCACCGATTTGAGCGCAGTCTTTCCGACCTCCAATTGGCGCTGGACCTGGATCCCTCGCACATCACAGCGTTGCTGCTGAAGGCCCAGATCCTGGATCAGGCAGGTCAGGCATCGGAAGCACTCGCCACAATCGACCAGGCGCTCCAATTGTCGCCGGGCGATACTGAGGCGCGTCTGCGGCGAGCACGCTTGCTGCTTCAGCTCGAGCGACATGATGAGGCGGAGACGATTGCCAAAGACATCGCCGAGGAGGCGTCGGCCCCGGCGGTTTCGCGCGCGGAAGCCGAGTGCCGGTGGGGCGATATCCTCGCGATCGGCCCCGCGCGGGACTACGCCAGCGCCATCCAACACCATCTGGCCGCGATCAAACATGCGACACCGCTCGCGACGAGTTCGGAAAGCGCCATGCGCCACCGCGCCAAGTCCGTGCTGGTCGACGCGTTCCTCGCCTCGGCTTTTGATATCGCGGCCGGGAATTGGCAGCGACGCCAGGAGACCACCGCCAAGTGGCTCGCCAGTGCTCGGGAACTTGCGGACGCCACAATCTCGCAGGACCAGGGGGATGAGGCACTGGTCTTGAAAGTGCAGTCCGCAAACCTGCGCTGCCAGGTCGAACTGGCCAGCGATGCTGATCCCGCGCAGCTCATAGCGAGCATCGAACGGGAAGTTCAGAAGCTGCGCGATGCCAGCGAGGATCCCCTGTACGAACGGTCGCTGGCGTTTACCCAGGCCATGGCCCTGCTGGACGCCGCGGGGATCGAACACGGACGCGGCACCCAGACGAAGGCCCTGGAATACGCGACTCGCGCCGCGGACCAAGTTGATCCGATTCTCGCAGTCAGTGAACTGATTCCAGCCGATCGGCTGCGGATCGGGCAGTTGTACTTTTTCGTGGGGTCGTGCCACGCGGTACTGAATCGCAAACACGAGGATGCCGTGCGCTGGTACGAGCGGGCTCGCCCTTACTTGACGGATTCTCTTCCTCCGTCGGCCGGTCATGAACTTGGCCGGCACGGCGAACGGTTTGTGAGCATGGGAGCATCGTATTGGGAGATCGAACACCGGGATGAGGCTCTGCAGTTGACCCGGCGGGGACTCGAGATGATGCAACTGGCTGTCAAGCAAGGCTTTATCGACGAGGACCAGCTCTCCCTTCCCTTCGGAAACCTCGCTGCCATGTACAAGCTAAGTGGCCGGGCGGAGGACGCGCGCAGCTTTTCCGAAATGGCGGCGCGGCTCAGCGGCGGCAGGGGCGCACCGATCCGCCGTTAACACCCGTTAACGCGGGGCTTCGTCGGCCGCCCCCGGTTGGTTCGTCACGGTCTGGCACCGTATGATTCGACGGTGGCCAGTGCGCCGCCAGGCGAGGGACGAACCGTGCTGCTGCGATTAATTGTCTTATTGATTACGATTCCCATCGTAGAGACCATGCTGCTGCTGATGCTGGCGGATCAGCTAGGCCTCCTGGCTACGCTCGCGATGATCGTCACCACCGGCCTGTTGGGCGCCTGGCTGTTGAAGCGGCAGGGGTTGCGAGCGCTGGGACGTATTCGCGCCGAGTTGGCGGCGGGACGGCTGCCGGCCGCCGAGGTCGTCGATGGCGTCATGATCGTTGTTGCTGGCGTGATGCTCATGACGCCGGGGATTCTGACCGACAGTCTCGGTATCGTCCTATTAATTCCCGCATCGCGGAAATGGACGCGCCGACTTTTGTTGCGATGGGGTCAGACCCACTGGCGACTGCAGGCTTGGCGAGCGGGAACCGGAGGCGAACAGCCGGGAGATCGATCGAACGAATCACAGGTCGTCGACTCGTACGTCGTCCGCTCTTCCGAAACACGGCCGCCGCATTAGACGCTCTGGGAACCCAAAGCATGCCAGCCACGAAAGTAGCGATTGTCGGGATGGGGACGGTGGGCAGCGGCGTAGCGAAACTGCTGCTCGAGCACAGTGCACGGATCGCGCGGCATGCTGGCCGGCGACTGGAACTTGTCAAGGCCGTGGTCCGCGACTTGGCGAGGCCACGGGAAGTCGAGCTGCCCAGCGGGGTGCTCACCGATCGACTGGCCGATGTGTTGCGCGACGAGCAAATCCGGGTCGTCGCACATCTTGTGGGGGGTCTGGAGCCGGCGCGGACGATCATGTTGCAGCTGCTCGACAGTGGCAAGGATATCGTCACGGCGAACAAGGCGTTGCTGGCCGAACACGGTGCCGAGGTGTTTGATCGGGCGCGTGCACTCGGCCGTTCGATCGCTTTCGATGCTGCTGTCGGAGGTGGCATTCCCATCATCACGAACATCGGGCAATGCCTGGCCGCGAACCAGATTCTCTCCCTGCGGGGCATCTTGAATGGGACGACAAACTTCGTCATTTCGCAGATGGAGGAACAAGGCGCGTCGTATGCGGACGCCGTCCGCGAAGCCCAGCGGCTGGGCTTTGCGGAACGGGATCCCACCCTCGACGTCGATGGTAGCGACGCGGTGCAGAAACTGGCGATCTTGGCTCACCTGGCCTTCGGAGCGGTGGTCGACTGGCGTGCGATTCCAAGGCAGGGCATCGATCGGCTGGACCCGGCCGATCTTCGATACGCACGGGAATTGGGCTATCGCATCAAGCTGCTGGCCAGCGCCGAGTTGACCGAGGACGGCGTCGAGTTGGGCGTGGGGCCGACACTTGTCCGATGCGGGCGTCCGATGGCGGAAGTGCGGGAGGCGTATAACGCCATCAGCGTCGTCGGGGACGCCGTGGGCCGCGTGTTCTTTCACGGGCTGGGGGCCGGTCAGATGCCGACCGCCTCGGCCGTCATGGCGGACATGATCGATACGGCGGTGGGAAGGACCCAGATCACGTTTCGAACGCTAGACTTATGGTCCCGCCGCGAATCACCCGTGCGGCTGGCGAATCCAGAGAAAGTGCTCGGACGCTACTATCTCCGGTTCACCGTGCACGATCATCCCGGCGTCCTGGCGGAGATTACGGGCATCTTGGGACGTCAGAGGATCTCGATCGCGTCGGTCATCCAGCACGAGCCAGAAACCGAAACCGACGGTCAGTTCGTGCCGCTCGTCATCATGACTCACCGCGCGACCGAGGGCGCAGCGCGTCAGGCAGCGAACGAAATCGACGAGCTAGCAAGCGTGCGTGCGCCCAGCGTCCGCATGCGAGTCCTCGATTGACGGCATTGAATTTATGTGCCCCTTTGCTATGGTGATGCGCTTTGCTTGAACGTGTCACAGCATGAAATATGCGATTATTATTCCCGACGGATGTGCCGACGAGCCGCAGGAGGGGCTAGGGGGACGCACGCCCCTGCAGGCCGCTCAAGTGCCCGCGATGGACCGGATTGCGGCGGCAGGGCTGGTGGGACGCGCCAATCATGTGCCAGCTCATCTCCCGGCGGGATCCGACGTCGCTAATCTGAGCTTGTTGGGCTACGATCCCAACGAAAACTTCACGGGGCGGGCACCGCTGGAGGCTGCCGCGCAGGGCATCGCCCTCGGTCCGGAAGACTGGGCCATCCGCTGCAATCTGGTAACCATCGAAGACCAGATCATGCGGGACTTCACCGCCGGACACATTTCGACCGCGGAGGCCACCGAGCTGCTCGCTGCGGCACAGCAGGAACTTACGGAGCCTTACCTGCAGTACATGCCGGGGGTCAGCTATCGGAATTTGCTGATTTTTCGAGGTGGTGTTCAGGCTCCTCCGTTCACACGCGAGACACGGACCACGCCTCCGCACGATCTGACCGACAAGTCGATTCGCGACGACTTTCCCCGGGGCCCGGGTAGCGACCTGCTGCAGGATCTGATGGATCGCAGCGTCGGTGTCTTTGCCGGACACGCCGTAAACGCGCGGCGGCAAGCGGTCGGTCAGTTTCCAGCAACCAACGTCTGGTTGTGGGGACTGGGAAAGGCCCCGCGTCTGCCGTCGTTCCAGACGCGGTATGGCAAGCGTGGCAAAATGATCACCGCCGTCGATCTGCTCCGTGGGCTGGCCGCCCTGATCGGCTGGGTTCGCATCGAAGTGCCCGGCGCCACGGGATATCTCGATACCGACTACGCCGCCAAGGGACGCGCGGCGGTCGAGGCGATTGATTCGACCGACGTGGTATGCGTCCATGTCGAAGCCACCGATGAGGCTTCGCACGAAGGCCGGGCCGATGCCAAGATTCAAGCGTTGGAAGAGATTGATCGCCATATTGTCGCCCCACTCTACGAGGCCCTGCAGCAACGCGGCGATTTCCGCATTCTCGTGACTCCCGATCACCCCACTCCCGTCCGAACCAAGACGCACAGCCACGGCTTCGTCCCCTTCGCCATGGCTGGAACGGGCGTGACGCCGGACCCGTCCCGGACGTACGACGAAGTTACCGCCGCCAGCTCCGCTGTCTGTTTTCCGGAAGGCTGGCGTCTGATGCCATTCTTTCTCGGGTAGTGCCATCTTTCTGGGATAGTGCCATGGCCCTTATCGTGCAGAAGTTCGGCGGCACCAGTGTCGCCGACAGTCAAAAGATCCTCGCCGCAGCCCGCAAAGCAATTCGCGCCCAGCAGCAGGGCAAACAGGTGGTCATGGTCGTCAGTGCCATGGGGCATCAGACGGATCTGCTGGTCGACCTCGCCGAGCAGATCACCGACCGTCCCAGCCCGCGCGAAATGGATATGCTGCTCTCGACCGGCGAGCAGGTGAGCGTCGCCTTGATGGCCATGGCCATCCACTCGCTGGGCTACCAGGCCGTGAGCCTGACCGGCGCCCAGATCGGCATCCGGACCGACAGCAAACACACGAAGGCTCGTATTCGCTCGATATCCACCGATCGCATGCAGCGGTTGCTCGACGCCGGAAATATCGTCATTGCCGCGGGATTCCAGGGCATCGACGAAGAATTCAATATCACAACGTTGGGACGGGGCGGCAGCGATACGACCGCCGTAGCGCTCGCCGCTGTCCTGAATGCGGCGGAGTGCGAGATTTACACAGATGTCGACGGGGTCTATACGACCGACCCCCGCCTCTTGCCCGAGGCGCGGCGAGTCGGCCGCATCAGCTACGACGAAATGCTGGAACTGGCGAGCCTTGGCGCAGGCGTCATGCACAATCGGTCGATCGAGTTCGGCAAGAAATTCGGCGTCCCGATTCATGTCCGTAGCAGCATGACGGATACGCCCGGGACGATGATCGTCGCCGAGCCCGAGAATGCCCAGCAGCCGGTGTGCGGCGCCGCGATGACGCGCGACGAAGCCCGCGTCACCGTCTTCGGCGTGCGGGACGTGCCCGGTTCCAGCCGGAAGATCTTCTCGCCGATCGCCGCTCGCAACATCGCTGTCGACATGATTGTCCAGAACGTGGGCGAACATGGACGCGCCGACATTTCGTTCACCGTCCCCAAGAAAGAGCTGCGACCGACGCTGGAAGCCATCGCCGACGCGGTGCGGGAGGTTGGCGCCGACGGCGTAACGAGCGACGAAAATGTGGCGAAAGTCTCCGTCGTGGGCCTGGGCATGGCCCGGCAAACCGGTGTCGCCAACCGCATGTTCCGATCGCTGGCCGATGCCGGCGTCAATATCCAGATGATCACGACCAGCGAAATCAAGATCTCCGTGTTGGTCGCCAGTGACGATGCCTTGAAAGCGTTGCGGTTCGTGCACGCTGCGTTCCAGCTTCACCAGGAGCCGCCGGCGGTCGGGGCGCCGACGGCGGTCACGGCGGCTCGGCCGCGCGACGCAGCGGCCGTGATTGCACGACTGCAGGGGCTCGACATGGAGGAATTGACGATCGACGACGTGGCGCTCGACGAATCCCAGGCTCGGGTCACGATCGCCGGAGTTCCGGATACGCCCGGCGTCGCCGCCAACGTTTTCGAGGAAGTTGCGCGTGCAGGCGTGTTTGTGGATATGATCGTGCAGAGCTACCACGGCCAGCGCGACCAGGCGACGCTCAGCTTCACCGTGCCCGCCGCCAAACGCCAGGAAGCCCTGCAGGTTGTCGAACGCCTGTCGAAGTCCCTGAACTGCCAGGGAGTCACGAGCAGCCCGCACATTGCCAAGCTGTCCGTATCCGGCGTGGGGCTGCGATCCCACACCGACGTCGCCATCCGGATGTTTCGCGCCTTGTCGGAATCCGGCATCAACGTCGAGATGATCAACACGAGCGAGGTGCGCGTGAACGTCGTTGTCGACGGGCAACACGGCCTGTCCGCTCGCGACGCCCTGCAACGTGCCTTCTCGGACGTATTGCGGTAATCGCCCTCGTACGTCGCGACATGTCTCGTAGCGCAAGTCTCAAGACCTCCGATGCTCGCGGCGGGACAACCACGAAGCGTCGGAACTCCGGAAAGTTCCGCTACACGTGTCGTATCGTAAGACTTCCCGGCGTCACCGAGATCCGCACTAATCCAGCGCCTCGTCCAAGACCTCTTCGGCGACGTAGATGGGCAAGTGAGGATCACAGGTCACGGCCACCGCGATGGCGTCCGACGGCCGAGCGTCGATCTCGATTAACTCGCCATTGTGTCGAATGCGCAGCTTGGCAAAGTAGATATGTTCCCGCAGTTCATTCACGAGCACACTGTCCAATTCGCCGCCCATGCCTTCGATGACATGGACCAACAGGTCATGCGTCAGCGGGCGGGACGGCTTCTCGCCGCGCACGCGCCGATCAATGCTCGTCGCCTCGAACAGTCCGATCAAGATCGGAAACTTCCGGTCCCCCTCGACCTCTTTGAGGTAAATGACCTGCTGATCCTGGATCTCACTCATGATGATCCGCACAAGCTTCATTTCGACGGGCATGGGGCACCTGCGAGTTTCTCCCGATTATAGGTAGCCGAAGGAATTGTCGGCTAGGGACCGGCTTGGCGGCGTCGAGCAGCAGGCGTCGCCGGGCGACGCCAGCTTCCGTGTGCCCGGTGCGGCGCCCAGTCGTTTCACGCTATGCAGGCGTTACGATCATGCCCCGCACGACCCCTTGTTACCCCACCTAAAGGGGGAATATCGCGTCGCCAATCCTTTTTACTAAGGAAGTCTGGGATAATTGGCGAAGGAATGAATAGGCTCAGTTGCGGCGCCTATTTTGCCTGATTAGCATAATTCGCAATGATGAGCGCAGTTTCTGCGCAGGGCTCGAATTGGCAAACTGGTGAAGAGACGCGGACGTCCCGCAGGCACGCGCGTCTTCGGAGGAAGATGACTATGTTACGTTTCTTTCGGCGGTATGTCAGAGTGGCGCTGGCCTGGACCGTCGTTGGCTTGCTCACGGTGGATACCGCCACGGCTTCGCGTTTCTTTGGTTGCCGTCGGGCGGCAAGCGTCAGCTGTGTACCGGTATCATGCTGGGACAGCTGTTGCGACGGTGGTGTGATCATCGATTGCATGCCTTGTGACCCGTGGAGTAGCGGAGGTGGTTCCGGATGCCATACGGGATGTGATACCGCTCACCCCCACGAGGCAATTCCCCAGCCGATGCCGGCTGGGCCGATGGACCAGGCACCGCCATTGCCTATGGACAACGTTCCACCTGCGCCCGCGGATAATGTGCCAGCAATCCAGCCGCCGCCCGCGGACATGGCTCCAATTCCGCCCCTCGACGCGGCTCCGGCAGAACCGGCACCTGTGAAGCCAGCCGAAGCACCGGCACCCCAGGAACCACCAGCTGCTGCCCCGCCGGCTGCTGCCCCGGCTGAGGAGCAGGCCGCACCGGCGAAGGACGATTTGTTCGGCGAGCCACCTGCGGCGGCTCCGGCGCCGGCGGCCAAGCCCGCGGATGACTTGTTTGGCGAACCCCCCGCTGCTGCTCCCGAGGTGAAGCCCGCTCCGGCCGACGACTTATTCGGCGACGCTCCGGCCCCAGCACCTGCTAATCCCGCGGACGCTAAGCCCGCTCCGGCCGACGACTTGTTCGGCGAACCGCCCGCAGCCGCCCCCGCAGCCCCGGCTGTAAAACCCGCAGACGACTTGTTCGGCGAACCTCCGGCCGCTGCCCCCGCCAAGCCGGAACCAGCCCCTGCCGACCCGTTCGGCCGGGTCGCCCCGCGCGCCGAAAACCTGCTGGTCACCCGGCACTGGGTGGATAACACCGGCAACTTTGAAGTCGACGGACGGCTGATCGCCGTGCTGGATGGCCAAGTCCGGCTGCTGAAGACCAATGGCCGCACCTGCACGGTGCCCATGCGTCGGTTGAGTACCGCGGATGCGCAGTACGTTCAGCAGATCGTGGCACGATTCGGGACCGGCGAACTGGTCCAGTTGGCCAGCCGCTAGTACCTTCGCTCGTAGCGTGAGCCGTAGCTGCGCTCGCCAGCGCGTGGGCAGCTACGCTCGCCGGAGCGTGGGCCTGCCGGAAGAACGAGGCGAAATCACGAGAGGGTCGGGTTCGCAATACCAGCAACCTGACCCTCTTTTTTTTGGATAGGCGCACCTCGATGGCCAACTTCTTTTCCGGGCGCGTACCTGCTCTACGAACCGCCGGCCTGCCCCTGGTCGCCCACACGGTTGGGCTGTTGTGGCTGATCGCGACTGCCACGGCCCTCTGCCAGGAAGACAGCACGGACAAGCCCGGCAACAAACTTCTCCTGCTCGGGCAGGCGCCCGATGACCATCCTGCGGCGACGCACGAGTACATGGCCGGGGTCCGGTTACTGGCCCGGCTGTTCCGCACATGGCCGGATATCCAGGTCGATACCGCCTCGGCCGATGGCAATTGGGATGAGGGTCCCGCGCTGGTTCGTCGGTGCGACACAGCCGTGTTGTTCCTGTCGGAGGGAGCGAGGTGGATTCACGACGAACCGCGCCGGCTCGAAGCGTTCGCCCAGCTCGCCGCTCGGGGAGGCGGCTTGGTCGCCATCCACTGGGGCATGGGCACCCGCGAGCCCCAATACATCGACGGCTTCCTGAAACTGTTCGGTGGTTGCCACGGCGGACCGGACCGAAAGTACAAGGTCCTGGAGACAAACGTCGAAATTGCGGATCCCACGCATCCCATCGTCGGCGGACTGCGGCCTCTCGGGCTTCGCGAGGAATTTTACTACCAGCTCAAGTTTGCCCAGGACCTGGCCGTGAAGCCCGTCCTGAAGGCCGAGATCGATGGCAACTGGGAGACCGTCGCCTGGGCGTGGGAACGCAATGACGGGGGTCGTTCCTTCGGATTCTCGGGGTGTCACTACCACGAGAACTGGCGGCACACCGAATACCGAAGGCTGCTGGTCAACGCCATTCTCTGGACCCTCAAACGCCCGATCCCTGCGGGCGGCGCCCTCGTCGACATCTCTGACACCGCCCTGCAACTAAGATCGCCGGGGAAGTAACTTTGTGCCACGCTCTTCTCGGGGGCGAACCCCGTTAACCCGGGCGACACGACCTGTCCCGGCGCGAAACTTGTGAAGCGGGAGCAGCGCTAGCGATAAGGATCATAGCTGGGTCGGCGCCCACCCCAGCGAACTTCCATGTCACCGGTCAGAGACACTTGGTGCATCGTGTGGACCGGTCCATGACCAAAGGCCAGGTTGTCCGAAAAGTTCAAGCGCAGTGTCAGCCAGTTTTTCCAATAGTATTTCACGCCCAGGCTCCACGGCAGACCGAAGTGGGTCTGACCGACACTCGTGCCGTCTGGCAGTTGGAAATCGGAGGTTGCAGCGCCCATACCCAGAGCCGCGTAGGGTCGCCAGCGCGAATCGCCCCACGGATAGTACACGAGATGCAGATCGTAGTAGCTCCGGCGCAGCGCACCCCGCCAGGTCGCGTCCGCGGGATCGAGGAGATCCGCATGGGTAAATGCCCACCGTCCCTCGACGCCCCAGTAGTAGTCGAAGTCCCATCCGATGCGGTACCCGCCAAACAGACTCGCCTGCTGTTCCAGGCCGCTGCCGAGCTCGCCGCCAAACATTTCCCCGGCCAGCCAGCCGGCATAGAGTGGGCGATTCAACCAGCTCGTGCCAATCAGCGGATCCCCCAACCCGAGATGGCGGCTCGCGTCGCCTCGGAGTACGTCCGAGTCCGCCCAGGGATGAATCCCCGTCGGCAGCGAATCGAGCGGAATCGTGGGAACCTCCTCGGCCAGCACGGTGCGGCCGGTCGGAAGGGTTGTTTCGACGGGCCCTTCCACTTGTCCCGGCGCAGGGGCAGCCAGCGAGCAAAGTGCCAGCCAAAGCACGGCGACCCATCGCGGGTTACTCATTTTGTATCGGAAATGGCAATACTTCCGACCCCTCTCCCGTCTCCCGTGGCGGAAGTGGCAACATTTCCCGCCTCCGCGCTAACCTCCCTCCCGTTGCGCAGACGTTATCCGCTCGTTCCCGGGACGTCAACGCAAGTCCAGGCGGGCTCGGCCGGAATCCTTTTATTGACAATCCAGGGGCCTATTGAGCAAGATGTATGCTTGGCATTTCTATCCCAGTTAGGATAAACGCCTTAGCTTCTCCAAACGTCCCGCGAATGTCGCGGTGAGACTCGGTGATCGTTTCCGCACCACTATGCCGGACGCGAGTCGCAAGGCAACGTCCTGGCTAGATTTCGGATTCGATGCCGTATCGCCGCAACCCCTTGTTGATGGAAAGAAATCCCTATGCCGCCTCGTGATTTCACCGAGATTCTTCTGCGCAAAGGCATTGTCAGTCTGGATCAGTTGTCCGAAGCGGAACGCATGGCGCGGGATTCCAATCGCAAGACGGCCGACTGCCTTGTCGAGCTGCAGTACGCGACGGCGGAAGAGGTCATGCGGGCTATCGCGGAGCAGCACCGCTTGCCCTATGCGAACTTTGGCGAGATCGCCATCCCGGAAAACGTCATCGAGCTCGTGCCGGAGTCGGTCGCTCGAGAAAACACCATCCTGCCTTGGAAAGAGGAAGACGAGGCCTTGGTGGTGGTCATGAGCGACCCCCTGAATATCGAAATTATCGACAAATTGCGCTTTATCTTGAATCGCAAGGTCGACGTGGCGTTGGCGCCCAAGGAGAACATTGTTGAGGCGATCAACAAGTACTATGGCCTGGAGGAAGGGGAAAGCGCCGACTCGATGCTCCAGGAATTCACGGATACGGCCATCGACTTTACCGAAATGGAGGGCCAGTCGTTATCGTCCTCGGAGGTGGTGGACGAGAACAGCGCTCCGGTGATCCGGCTGGTGCAGCTGATGATTACCGAGGCCGTTCAGCTGCGGGCGTCCGACATTCACATTGAGCCCTTCGAGGATCGGATTCGCATTCGTTATCGCATCGACGGGGTATTGACAGAACGAGACAGCCCGCCGCGACGCTTGCTGGGAGCCGTGCTGTCACGCATTAAGATCTTGTCCAAACTCGACATCGCGGAACGTCGCCGCCCGCAAGACGGCCGAATCAAGGTCACGGTGGGCGAGAAAGAGCTCGATTTGCGGGTGAGCATTATCCCGACGAACCATGGCCAGTCGGTGGTTATGCGGCTGCT
>JBFWYF010000054.1:0-16467 GCA_050186685.1 Pirellulaceae bacterium | reverse complement strand
ACGACCGGAAGTGGGGAAGGGGCAGACGAGACGGCGTCGGGGCCGGTGTGCTGGCAGGCGTTGATCAGCGTCGGAGAGTCCCGGATAGAAACCGTAACTTGGGTTCGCTCGGCGCGCGTATCCTCGGCCGGGTCGAACGACGCGCATATCGCTCAATCGAAAGGAGCATTCACATGGCTGCCGGGGAAAAGATCATTGGAATCGACTTGGGAACGACAAACTCCGTCGTGGCGATCATGGAAGGGAGTGAGGTGAAGGTGATCGCGAACGCCGAAGGAAACCGGCTGACGCCGAGCGTAGTGGCCTATACCGACAAGGGTGATACGCTGGTCGGGGAGCCGGCCAAGCGGCAGGCGGTCACGAATCCCACCCGCACGATCTACTCGATCAAACGCTTCATGGGTCGGCGCCATAATGAGGTGGAGACCGAAGAGAAGATGGTGCCGTACAAGGTCGTAGGGGCTTCGCAGGAGTACGTCAAGGTTCAGATCGGCGATAAGCAACTGACGCCGCAGGAGATCTCGGCGAAGGTCTTGCGCAAGCTAAAGGACGCAGCGGAATCCTACCTCGGCCATAAGGTCAACAAAGCCGTCATCACGGTGCCGGCGTACTTTAACGACGCGCAGCGTCAGGCGACGAAGGACGCGGGCCAGATTGCCGGGCTGGAAGTGGCGCGGATCATCAACGAGCCGACGGCGGCTGCGATGGCCTATGGGCTGGACAAGAAGAAGGACGAGAAGATCGTCGTATTCGACCTGGGCGGAGGCACGTTCGACGTGTCGGTGCTCGAGGTGGCGGATGCCGGTGATGGTGAAGGTCGGGTGTTCGAGGTGATCAGCACCAACGGCGACACGCACCTGGGTGGCGACGACTTCGATGAAGTGCTGATCCACTACGTGTCCGACCAGTTCCGCAAAGACACGGGCATCGATCTGCGCAAGGACGTGATGGCACTGCAGCGACTCCAGGAGGCCTGCGAAAAGGCGAAAAAGGAGTTAAGCAGTGTGCCACAGACGGACATTAACCTGCCGTTTATTACGGCCGATTCGTCCGGGGCGAAGCACCTGCAGGTAACGATCACGCGCTCGAAGTTCGAGGAACTGGCGGACAACCTGATCGAGCGTTGCCGGAAGCCGGTGTTGCAGGCGTTGAAGGACGCAAAGCTGTCGCCGAAGGAGATTGACGAAGTCGTCCTGGTAGGCGGTTCGACGCGGGTGCCGAAAGTCCAGCAACTGGTGCGGGACGTCTTCGGCAAGGAGCCGCACAAGGGTGTGAATCCGGACGAAGTAGTGGCGGTGGGCGCGGCAATTCAGGGGAGCGTGCTGGCGGGCGACCGCAAGGACATCCTCCTCTTGGACGTCACGCCGCTGACTCTGGGTATCGAAACGGAGGGAGGCGTGCTCACGCCGCTGGTCGAGCGGAATACCACGATTCCGGTCGAGAAGAAGAAGGTGTTCAGCACGGCCGCGGACGGCCAGACGGGGGTGACGATCAAGGTCTTCCAGGGCGAGCGTCCCATGGCGGCAGACAACCGACTGCTGGGCGAATTCAATCTGGAGGGCATTCCGCCCGCACCTCGCGGTGTGCCGCAGATTGAGGTCAAGTTCGATATCGACCAGAACGGCATTTTGAACGTAGCCGCGAAGGATCTCGGCACGAACAAAGAGTCCTCGGTGCGGATCGAGCAATCGTCGGGACTGTCCGATTCCGAGATCGATCGCATGAAGAAGGAGGCGGACAGCCACTCAGCCGACGACAAGAAACGGCTGGAGCTGGCTACCCTGCGGAATCAGGCGGACCAGATGTGCTACCAGCTCGAGAAGCTGATCAAGGAACACAAGGACAAGTTGAAGGATTCGGATCGGGAGCCGTTGGAAAAGGCGATCGCCAAGACTCGCGAGAAGGCCCAGGGAGACGATGCGCCGGCCATCAAGTCGGCGTTGGAAGAGCTGGAGCAGGTGTCACACGCGTTCAGCAAGTCGCTGTACGAGAAGGCCGGAGCGGGAGCGGGTCAAACCGCGAGCGAGGATGGCGGTGCCAAGAAGGCGGAAAGCGGTGATGACGCGATCGATGCGGAGTTCGAGGTCAAATCCTGATTCCGGGTCGAAGCGTCACGTTGCCAAGCGACGCGGCAGGAAGCGCGGACCTTCCTGATCCCGCGGGTGGAAATTTCGTGCGGCTGGGGATTTTCCCCAGCCGCCGTCGTTTTGGTCCGCAGCAATCGGGGGTCGTCGCCTCGCCTCGCCTGCAACGCAGCGCGTGGCCGGGGCAGAGGAAGTTAATGAAGGCGGTCCAGGGTGGCCCAGCCGGCGCAGCAGCTGGCTCCATCGAGGCTGCGGAAAAGGAGCTCATCCATGGCATTCCGAATGGACAAGCTGACAATCAAGGCTCAAGAGGCCGTGGCCGGCGCGCAGTCGCTGGCAATGGAGCAGGGAAATCCCGAAGTAGACGCCATGCATCTGCTGGCGGCGCTGCTGGACGAGACGGAAGGCGTCGTACAACCCGTTCTCAACAAGATTGGCGTTCCCGTCGCGCAGATGCGCCAGCAGGTCAGCGCCGAAGTCGTGCGATTTCCTAAGGTCTCGGGTGGAGCGACGCCGCATGTCAGCCGAGGACTTCACGAAGTGCTCGAGGGCAGCGCCAAAGAAGCGGCTCGCATGAAGGACGAGTTCGTCTCGACCGAGCACCTGCTCCTGGCCTTGACGCAGGTAGACACGAAAGCGAAACGGCTGTTGGAAACGCACGCCGTGCGTACCGCGGACGTCATGGGGGCCTTGCAGGCGATCCGCGGCAGCTCGCGCGTGACGGACCAGACACCGGAAGGTAAATACCAGGCGCTCGAGAAGTACGGCATCGATCTGGTGGAACGAGCCACGCAAGGCAAACTGGATCCCGTCATTGGGCGCGACCAGGAAATTCGGCGCGTGATCCAGGTTCTGTCGCGGCGCACGAAGAACAACCCCGTCCTGATCGGCGAACCGGGGGTAGGCAAGACGGCGATCGCGGAAGGACTTGCACTGCGGATCGTCCAGGGGGACGTACCGGAGAGCCTGAAGAACAAGCGTGTGATCGCACTGGATATGGGGGCCATGATCGCTGGCACGAAATTCCGCGGCGAGTTCGAGGATCGGCTGAAGGCGGTGTTGCGCGAAGTGCAGGACGCCGGCGGTGCGATCATCCTGTTCATCGACGAGCTGCACACGGTCGTCGGTGCCGGCGCTGCGGAAGGCGCCGCCGACGCGGCGAACCTGCTGAAACCGGCGCTGGCCCGCGGCGACCTCCGCTGTATCGGCGCGACGACGCTGGACGAGTACCGCAAGCACGTGGAGAAAGACAAGGCGCTGGAACGGCGTTTCCAGCCGGTCTATGTGGGCGAACCTACCATCGAAGACACGATTGCGATCCTGCGCGGGCTGAAGGCTCGCTACGAAACTCATCACGGCGTCAAGATCAAGGACTCGGCGCTGGTCGCTGCCGCCAACCTCTCCAACCGCTATATCACGGATCGATTCCTTCCGGACAAGGCTATCGACCTGGTCGACGAAGCGGCCAGCCGGCTGGCCATGGAACTGGAGAGCGTGCCGACGGAAATTGACGAGGTGCAGCGGCGGTTGCGGCAGCTTGAACTGGCCGCCCGGCAGCTGTCCGAGGAAACCGAGGAAAGTACCCAGGAACGGCTCGCGGAAATCGAAGCGGAAATGTCTGAGCTGAAACGGAAGCTGGCCAATCTGCGGGAGCAATGGGAGGCGGAAAAGAGCGGCGTGGGCGATGTCCAGTCGGTACGTAAAGAACTGGAAGGCGCCCAGCTCCAGTTCTCGCAGCTCGAAGCGGCGATTAAGGAAAAGCAGCGGGCCGGGATGCCGGTGTCCGAGAGCGACTACCAGCAGTTGTATGAGCTGGACGTCCAGCAGCGCCGACTGCGACAGCGTATCGAGTCCGAGGAAGAGCGGGCCGGGCGGCAGCCTTCCGAGCGGCGACTGCTCCGCCAACAGGTGACGGAAGACGAGATTGCAGAAGTCGTCAGCGCCTGGACTGGCATTCCCGTCAGCCGCATGCTGGAGGCGGAACGGGCCAAGCTACTCGTGCTCGAGGAACGACTGCACCTGCGCGTCGTGGGGCAGGATGAAGCGGTCGAGGCGGTCGCCAACGCCGTACGTCGCAGCCGGAGCGGCTTGCAGGATCCCCATCGGCCCATCGGCTCGTTTATTTTCCTGGGACCGACGGGCGTCGGCAAAACCGAGCTGTGCAAGGCACTGGCCGAGGTCATGTTTGAAGATGAGCGAGCCATGGTTCGGCTCGACATGAGCGAGTTCATGGAGAAGCATACCGTCAGCCGGCTGATCGGCGCCCCGCCGGGCTACGTCGGCTATGAGGAAGGAGGCAAGTTGACCGAGGCCGTCCGCCGCCGTCCCTACAGCGTCGTGCTGCTCGACGAAATTGAGAAAGCGCATCGCGACGTGTTCAACGTGTTGCTCCAGGTGCTGGACGACGGCCGTCTGACCGATAACCACGGACACACGGTCGATTTCACGAACACCATCGTGGTGATGACCAGCAATATCGGCAGTCACGCCATCCAGCAGATCTCGCAGTCCGGCGGTTCGGAAGAGGAAATCCGGGATGCCGTTAAGGATGCTTTGCAGCAGAACTTCCTGCCCGAATTCCTGAACCGAATCGACGAAACGATCGTGTTTCACCCGTTGAAACGGGACCAGATCGGGCGTATCGTCGACCTGCAGCTGAAACGGCTGGAAAGCCAGCTCGCGCAGCGCGGGATTTTCCTGAGCGTAACCGCAACGGCTCGCAACGCCATTGCCGCGGAAGGCTACGATCCGGTGTATGGTGCTCGGCCTTTGAAACGCGTGATCCAGCAGCGCATCCAGAATCCGCTGGCCACCGAGCTGCTGAAAGGTGCGATTCCCGACGGACAGGGAGTTCGCATTGACTATCGCAATGACGAGTATGAGTTCGAGTCGGCTTCGCCCGAGCGAAGCGAGATACAAACGGAGAGCGTCACGTGAGAAGTCTCGCCCGGACAGGGATCGCCGTTGCGGTTTGTTTGATGGGCAGCGGCCGCGATCTCTGCTGGGCACAGGCCACGCCGGCGGCCGCCGTCCGCCCGGTCGACGCGCTGGCGGCCCGCCTCGAGCCCACGCGGACGTTGGTCTATAAGACGATGGGCGATCGCGAGCTCCTGTTGCATCTGTTCGAACCGGACGGCCATCGCCCTGAAGATCGGCGACCGGTACTGATCGCGATTCACGGAGGCGGCTGGACGGGTGGCGAGCCGCGACGCTTCTATCCTTTCGCGGCGCATTTTCAAAGGCTCGGATGGGTCGGGGTGAGCGTCGAATACCGCCTGCTGAATCGTCCGCCGGGCACGACGGTATTCGACTGCGTCTGCGACGGGCGCTCCGCGGTCCGCTATGTGCGTTCCCATGCTCAGGAATTGGGCATCGATCCGGACCGGATCGCCGTCTGCGGCGGATCCGCAGGGGGCCATGTGGCGGCGGGCACCGCTTTATTCCCTGAGGTGAACGACCCGCAGGATGATTCCGCCATCTCGCCGATCCCCAACGCGTTGATCTTGTACTATCCGGTTATCGACACGTCCGGCGACGGATACGGGCAAGCAAAAATCGGGGAACGATGGCGCGAATTGTCACCCGTGCACCGCGTGCGCGGCGGCTTGCCACGGACGATCGTGTTTCATGGCACGGGGGACCGGACAACTCCGTTTCGCGGCGCGCAGGCCTTCGCCGACGGCATGCGTGCCGCAGGGAACACGTGCGAACTCGTGATCCACGAAGGGGGTGTCCACGGCTACTTCCTCTATGACTTGCACTTGTTCGCCGAGACGATGAAACGAACCGAGCAGTTTCTCGCGGAAGCCGGCGTGGGTCGCTGAACCCACGGCTCGACCCCTGCAACCGCTACGGTCGTGTTAAACTGGGGCGTCGTGGCAATAAACTCCGCTGCGATTCCCCTTCCGGATAAGACCGGAGCCATCCCGTTACGATGAATAACCTGCGGTAAATGGACAGGGAGCTGGACCGCTCGCCGCACGGACCACCACAACGAGGCGTTGCTTCCCTCGTGGCGAACTGGGTGCCTGTCGTGTGTCCGCGCGAGGTGAGTGGTCCGGCTCCCGCCGTCCCCCGCTCTCGTCCCCGCCCGCGGCGGCCCGGCTTGTTACAATGGGTCCATGATCACGGGCATTACGATTACCTGCTTTGCCGCGAGCTACGCGGTGGCACTCGCTCTGGAAGTGTCGCGGATCGCCTTTCAGGCGAAGGCTCGCAATGCGCTCATGCGGGCGTTTGCCGCGGCAGGCTGGCTGGCCCATACGTTGTACTTGACGGCCCATGCCCGTGCGGAGCTTGCCGGCGGCGTGCTGATTCCCTTGTCGAACTGGCACGATTTCTGCCTGCTCGCGGCGTGGGTCCTGGTGGGTGCCTATTTGGGTCTGTCCCTGCGGCGACCTTTGTTCTCCGTCGGCGTCTTTCTGCTGCCGCTGGTCCTCGCCTTGATTGGCATCGCCTGGATGTGGCGTGGCTCTCCTTCGTTCCCAATGGGCGAGGCGGCCGGCTATTGGCGCACGATTCACGGGATAGCGTTACTGTTGGGAACGGTCGGGGTGACGCTGGGATTTGCCACAGGCGTCATGCATCTGCTGCAGTCGTATCGGCTGAAGCACAAGTGGCCGTTGAACCCTCGGTTTCGCTTACCGAGCTTGGAGTGGTTGCAGCGATTCAACCGCGAGGCGCTGTTTCTGTCGGCCGGGTTGCTCGCCGTGGGATTACTGGCGGGAGTCATCTTGAATTTCGGGAACCGTTCCGGCACTGGCGGCAGTGTTCCCTGGAACCATCCCGTGGTGGTATCCTCGGGTATCTTGTTCCTGTGGCTGTTGGCCGTGGTCGTTTTCGAGGCGGTGTACAAGCCGGCTCGCGAGGGGCACAAGATCGCGTATTTGACCGTGGCCAGCTTCGTCTTTCTCGGCATGGTTCTCTATTTCGTGTTGTTCTCCAAACACGGGGGCGCGGACCTGCCCGCTTATCGCCCTCAGGAGTCCGGTGGTGAAGTTACAAGTCATCGGATGTAGTCACCACACATCCTCGGTGTCGGCCCGCGAGCGTCTGGCCTTCTCGCCCGAGCAGGCACGAGTCGCCCTGGGCATGCTGCGCACCGAGTACCCGGGATGCGAGACCGTGGTGTTGTCGACCTGCAATCGTGTCGAGCTGTATTTTGCGGCGGAGGAAGACGCGCGTTGCCCGACCCACATGCAGGTCGTCGATTTCCTATCGCGGTTTCATGGGGTGACGTCGGAGCAGGTGTTTGACGAGCTGTTCGAGCGGGCGGGCGAGGATGCCATTCGGCACCTGTTCACGGTTGCCGGGAGCCTGGACAGCATGGTGGTAGGCGAGGCCCAGATCCTGTCCCAGGTCAAGCAGGCGTACGAGCAGGCTACGGCGGCCGAAAATACGGGTCCCTTGACGCACGCCGCCTTTCAGGCCGCGATCCGCGTCGCGAAGCGGGTCGCTCGGGAAACGGCCGTGAACCAGAAGCGCGTCAGTGTGCCGAGTGTGGCGGTCGGAGATTTCGCCAGGCAGTTCTTCGAGCGGTTCGACGATAAACGGGTAATCGTGATTGGTGCGGGCGAAATGGGAGAAGAAACCGTCCGCTATTTAAAGGACGAGGGGGCCCGGCAGATCACGATCGTCAACCGCAGTCCGCAGCGAGCGGCCGAACTGGCGACCCGCCTCGGCGGAGAGGTCAGCAGCTGGGATCGGCTACACGAGCTGCTCGTGCACGCGGACCTCGTGGTCAGTACGACGGGCGCCACGGAGCCCATCGTGCGTCTCGACGAGTTCCGCGCGATCGACCACGAGCGGGGTGAGCGGCCGCTGGTCGTCCTGGACCTGGCCGTGCCGCGTGACTTCGACCCCGACATTGGCAATCTGGCGGGCGTTTACCTTTACTCGGTGGACGATCTGAAGCGCACCTGCGAAGCCAATCGCAAGGCGCGCGAGAAGGAATGGCCCAAGGCGGAGCGGATCATCGAGGAGGAAACTCGCCGCTTCATGGCGGACCTCAATCACCGCTCCACGGGCCCCACGATCCGGCGCCTCCGCCAACTCGCCGACGAGATCAAGTCCGAAGAGCTGCAGCGGCTGCTCAACAAGCTCGGTCCCGTGGACGAGCGGATTCAGCGCGAGCTGCGCGGCTCGTTCGATCGGCTCGTCAACAAACTCTTGCACCCCCCGCTTGAGTCACTGCGCGACGAAGCGGAGCGGGGCACCCATCATGGCCTGCTCGAGGCCTTGCGCCGGCTGTTTCAGATCGGCGAACATTAGGCTAGGCACCGGCCAGTATTTCCCGCACGACGCGGCCTTCAATGTCGGTCAGCCGGTAATCGCGGCCGGAGTGCCGAATGGTGAGTCGCTCGTGATCGATGCCCAGCAGGTGGAGCACGGTCGCGTGCAGGTCATGGATGTGCACCTTGTTGTCGACAGCGCGGAATCCGAACTCGTCGGTGGCGCCGTAAGCCATCCCACCCCGAACGCCGCCACCGGCCAACCACATGGTGAAACCCCAGTGATTATGGTCACGGCCGGTGCCGCTCTCGGACGTCGACGTGCGTCCGAACTCGCCACCCCACACCACGAGCGTATCGTCGAGTAGTCCGCGGCGTTTCAGATCCTCGAGCAATGCGGCCGTAGGGCGATCGATGTCCTGGCACAGACGCTTCGTGGTCGCGTCATGATCGCGATGCGTATCCCAAGGCTGGCGATCGCCGTAATAAACCTGGACAAATCGGACGCCCCGTTCGACGAGTCGCCTCGCCAGCAAACAGGCGTGGCTGTAGTGGGATTTGCCGTACTCCGCTCGGACGTAAGCGGGCTCCTGGCCGAGATCGAAGGCGTCCGTGGCGGCGAACTGCATCCGGAAGGCGGTCTCCATCGATCGGATTCTCGCTTCGAGCGCCGGATGTTCGGCATGACGCCGCGCGTGCAGCCGGTTCAGTTCGCTGTACAGAGCGAGCTGACGCTGTTGCTGCGGCGCACCCAGCTTCGCGTTACGGACGTAGGGAACCATCTTCTCGGGGTTGAGATCGCTGTGGTTGATGTACGTGCCCTGGTACTCGCCCGGCAAGAAGGCGCTTGACCACAGTTCTGAAAAACGCACGGGGCGCCCCGGACACAGCACAATATAGCCGGGCAGATCGGCATTCTCGCTGCCGAGCCCGTACAAAAACCACGCGCCCATGCTCGGCCGAGTAGGAGTGATGGTGCCGTTGTTCATCATGAACAACGCCGGTCCGTGGTTGGGATTGTTGGTGTAGAGGGAACGGACCACGCACAGTTCGTCGACACAGCGGCTCAGGTTGGGCAATAACTCGCTGATCGGCAGCCCCGACTCGCCACAGGGACGGAATCCGACAGGCACCGGCATCAACCCGCCTGTGGCGTTTTCCGTGCGAAACTGGACCTCCTTGGGACGCTGTCCCGCGAACTTGTTCAGCGCCGGCTTCGGATCGAACAGATCGGCCTGGAAGGGCCCGCCGTTCATGAACAGCTGGATCACGCGCCGGGCACGGGGCACGTGATGCAGGCTCGCCGGCTGTGCTCCGGACGCTGTGTCCTGCCCCGTAAGCTGGGCCAAGGCGAGAGACCCTAAACCACCTCCCATGCGGGCCAACAGGTTTCGTCGCGTCAGGTAGTCGTGCGCCATCTTTGTGCTCCCCGGCTGAGTCGTCGTAGCTGCAAGAGTGAGTCAGTCGACAAACAACAGCTCGTTGCTGCCCAGCAACACTTGCAGGTACTGCTCCCAGGCATCCTTCGCCGCGCCACCGTCACGCTGGCCGCCGTCACTCTGAACTGCCGATGAGAGGAATCGTTCCGCGGCGGCCACTTCACCTGCTTCGGCCGCCCGTCCAAAAAGCAATTTGTATGCGAGTTCGATGCGCTGCCGCTCGCCGTGCGGATGCGCGGCCTCGAGTCGGCGGGCCAGGCTGGCGCTGCGCCGTGCCAGAAAGGGACTGTTCAGCACGAACAACTGCTGCAGGGGCGTGGTGGTTGGTTCACGCCGTGCGCTGTGGGCCACGGGGTCAGGAAAATCGTACAACCGCAGCAGATCGGACAGCTCGCGGCGTTTCACCGTTCCATAGACGGATCGTCTCACGTTGCCCTCCTCGAGCAGTTCCCGCGGTTCACCGCCGATGCGCCGGTCAAGCTCGTCGGCCGCGACCAGCATGGCATCCCGCCAGACCTCCACCTCCACGCGCCGCAGGGGCATGCGAGCGAGCCAAACGTTGTCCGGGTCGGACGCTCCTCCATCATCGCCGCTTGTGCTCTGCCGATAGGTACTCGAGAGGACGATTTCGCGGTGCAGCCACTTGAGCGACCAGCCGTGGTCGACAAATCGGTGGGCCAGGTCCTCGAGCAGTTCGGGATGGGTGGGTGGGTCGCCCTGCACGCCGAAGTTACTGGGAGTGGCCACCAGCCCTCGTCCGAAGTGGTGCGCCCACACGCGGTTGACCATCACGCGCGCCAGCAGCGGCCCCGCTTCACCGACCAGTGCATCGGCCAGGTCGAGTCGTCCGCTCCCTCGGCGGAACGGTGGTGGGGAATCCGCGGCCAGCACGGACAGGAACCGGCGTGCCACCACAGGGCCCCGATTGGCCGGATTGCCCCGAATGTGAATAGCCAGATCCAACGCTTCGCCCGGACGATATTCCAGCCGAGTACGATTCTCGCCAACCGGCAACACATGGAGCGCAGCGTCTGACAGGCCACAGGCCAAGGGTATCTCCAGTCCGGGCGTCGTCCGCCGCACCTCATCCATCTCGCGCCGCAACTCGTCGGCTTGCTGCCGCGCGGCCGCCGACACCGGCTTCGATGCCAACAGCTTGTCGATCTGCTGCTGCAGCCAACCGATCCGTTGACGTCCCTCGTCAGCCACCCGCGTTTGATCTCCGGGCAGTATCGATCGGTCTTCCAGTCGGACGCTGGCCAATACTCCGGCGAGCGCATAATAGTCGTCGATCGTGATGGCGTCGTACTTGTGGTCGTGGCATCGGGCACAGGCCAAGGTCAGTCCCAGGAACGTACTGCCGAGAGCGTCCATGCGCTCTTCCCACTCCTCGGCGACGACTTGCTGAATCACCAGGTGATCGAGTTTCAATTCCTTCCAGTAGGTGGGGCTGAGGCCTATAAACCCCAGCGCCGCGTTGTCGGCTGGCTGTGTATCGTCCAGCAGATCCGCCGCCAGTTGCCGCCGCACAAACTGGTTGTAGCCGAGGTCTTCATTGAGCGAGCGGATGACCCAGTCGCGATACAGCCAAGGCTGACCCTGGCCTTCGCGCCATGACTCGGGAACGTCGCAGTAGCGTGCCAGGTCGAGCCAGTGGCGGCCCCACCGCTCGCCGTACGCGGGATCGGCCAGGAGTCGATCGACGAGCCGTTCGCAGGCTTGCGGGGATTCGTCTTGTTCGAAGGCCACAATCTCGTCTGGATCCGGTGGCAGACCCAGCAGATCCAGCTTGACGCGGCGCAGGAAAGATCGGCGGGGAGCGGAGGGCGCCGGAACGAGCTCGTGTGCCGCGTGCCCAGCCGCAATGAAACGATCCGTCCGTCGCACGTCCCAGCCGGCATGTTCGCCGACCGCCTGTGGCAACGTCACGGGCCGCAGGGGTTGGTAGGCCCAATGTTGGCGCCCCTCGGCAACGTCGACCCGCGCCTTCCGCGCCGCAGCCGCCGCGACGGCAGGAAACGGAAGTCCGCGTCGCACCCACTCTTCCAGAATCTCCCGTTCCCGCAGGGGAAGCTGCCCGGCGGGAGGCATCTGAATCCCTTCGCTGTCGTACCGGATGGCCTGGATCAACAAGCTTTCGTCCGCACTGCCGGGAACGGCGGCGGGACCGCTGTCGCCACCGGACAGAATCGCTTCGCGGCTATCAAGCCATAGTCCGCCACGCTGTTTGCTGGCGGACGCGGCGTGGCATTCAAAACACCGCGATGCCAGGATCGGCCGCACGCGCCGCTCGAAGAACTCCACGTCAACAGCGGACGGAGCCGGCGAACTGGCATCGCCGGCCGACACCCTCACCGCCAGACCGCTCGCCACCGCCTGGATTAGCAGTGCCCAACCAAGGATTCGATTGCGTGTTGGCATACCCGATATCGTAGCGACCAGGGACGGGCCGTGCGAATTGCCGACGCCCGATCGAGACTCACGGCGTGGGAACGCTGAGTATCTGTTCTCCTGTGGGCGACAGCCGCGCGGTGCCGAACTTCCCCAGGCTCGAGAACCGCCGCACCTCACCAGGTATCCGCAGACCTTGGATGTACTGGTCCAGTGATTGCCACCGCGATTCCAGCACGTGCTGAACAAAGTCGCCTCCGCCTCGATTGAAGGACATCGAAGCCGGAGCGAACTCGCGGGATTGCTGCCAAACCTCTTTGTCGCTCCGATCGACAAACGCCACTTTGCACTTGATGCGCCGGTCGGGAACCTGCACGGTGCTGAACGATCCTCCGCCAAACATGCGGTACTCGAGTTGCCGGCCGGAGTCCTCTTCTCTTACTGCGACATCCAGCCGGAACGGTTGCCCCTCGCCGACCTGATAGCCACTGGCAGCCAGCTTGCCGCGTAACGACTCGGTGAGTTTGCCGCTGAACCCGGCAGGCAGCGACGTGCCACTGGCCTCCACCTGCAGGCTGACGCTATCGCCCGACTTGAGGATTGGAACATTGGCCGCGGCAAATTCCGCCGATTTCGCCACGACTTGAGCACTCGGAACGGTGGCCGCAGCGAGGTATTGTTCACTGCCACTCGCCACGACATACCAGACTCGGGGATCCGACGCCTGAGGAACCGGCTGCAACCCCGAGTAGTCCCAGACCGTCATGGCGTGTTCGAGGGACACGAGGTGGGTGCCTGCCAGGAGATGTTGTGGACCGACCCACTGCAGATGGGCCGAGCCGTAGGGCGTTTCGATTTCCTGTTGTAGCTTGCCCTGCCCCAGATCGAACACGGCCACGGTCCGCGTCGCAGCCCCCTGGTCAACAAACAAGGCTCCCAGCGAACGGCGATCAGCCGAGATCGCCACGGCCGCAAGGCTGGCGTACTCGTCCGACAGCGGGCCCAGGGAACCCACATGCCGACCGTTATCACTCTGAAAAAATCGCAGCCATAGGCCGGAAAAGTCGGCCAACAGCTTGCCGCTCGCGACGGGCAGGAGTGGCTGAGTCGACTTGCACGGCAGTCGAAACACTTCGGTGCCTTGAGCGGCATTCCAGGCCACCACCGAGTCGTCCTGGGAATGGAACGTGATTACGCGGTCAGCGTCGAGCATTCGGCACCAGGCGAACCGCTTCGAGGTCTGGCTGGCATACGGCTGCCACGCGCCGGCTTTCTGGAGCGCGCCGTTGCTCCACTTCCAGACCTCGATGTCCTCCTGCGCGGCGAATTTCTCGGCTGGAACCAGCGCCACGGCCGACCCGTCCGGGCTGGCATCCAGAATCTTCGTGTTCTGCGGGAAGGAATGCTCACCAGACGGTTGCGAGGTTTTCAGGTCGACTCGCTGCACGAGCACGTCCGGCCGTTGACCGTAGCGGTTGGTGACCAGGGTCAACAGTCCCAGTTCGGGCCGCGCGCAGTACATTTCCGTGGGGCGTTCGGACAGTTGGACAGGCGATTGCAGGAAGTTGGCCGGCACGGTGGCCGGCGATCCGCCGCTCCACTGCCAGGCGACTGAATCGTTGACGAGAGTCGGTACGTTCGATCGCTTGGCCGGCGCCACGGAGGCGGGCGCTTCGCGCGGCGCCGCGCCGGGAGCCTCACCTTGAGCGGGGAGTTCAGCCGTCGCGGCCGCGGGATTCGTACGGGGTTTGAACAGGAACCGCACGGTGAGAAAGCCGAACAACAGCACGCACACGGTGATGCCCAGACCGCCGGCGATCCATACCATTTTGCCGAGTCCCGCGTCGGCCCCCTGGCTGGATGGAAATGGCTTGCCGGGGGCCGCCAACGGGGATTGCCACGCAGCCGAGTGCGCCGCGGGGCCCAGGCCAAAACCGCCGTGGTCGGCACCGCCCAGTGGCCCCGCGCTGGACCAGTCTCCGCCCAGAGGATCGAGCCCCACGTCGGTCGCCGCCGTCGCGAGATAGGGCACGGTGATGATCTGTCCGCAGCGTTTGCACTTGGCGCGTTTGCCAGCCAGCGCATCGCCGACCTGGTACTGGGTACCACAGCCGGCACAGGTGGTCGTAATGGTCATGCCTCGCCTCGCCTGAGAAAAGTTCCGCGCGAAATTCAGGGCCATCCGGAGCGACGATCAGCCCGGTTCCACCACCAGCACAACCCGGCCGTAGCGTGCCAGTGGCGGAGTCCCCTGATCGGTGACACGCAGAACGATATGCACGGTGGACCGCTGCGCCGCAGTCGGCAGGATAACCCGTGCACGGGCCATCGTCTCGCCTCGGATGACAACTGCGAGCGGCACGTCGCCGCCCGGCTCGGGGTAATAGATCCATTCGTATTGCAGGCCGTCGCCGTCCGGATCTCGCGTCCCGGACGCATTCAATTCCAGCCGCGCCCCCCCACGTACTGTCGTCGTCGCGAGAGGCTCGATCCGCACCTGCGGCGGATGATTGGCGCCGGCGAAATCGCGGACACACCAGTCCATGCGACAGCGGAAGTCGTTCTGCAGGTCGGCTGCCCACCGCCCGAGTGTGTTATCGCGGTGGGTGGTGCCCTGCCAACTATCCGCCTGATTGGCCCAGTAGTAGTTGCGGTCGCCGAACTCCGGGTTGCGGCCGTACCGCCCCGCCCAACTTCCCCACCCCGGATGCTCCGGATCGTTCATGCCGGTGGGAACGAGATACAGAAAGGTCATCGTATCCCCTTCCTTCTGTCGATGGGTCGTGTTCGTCGGATACAGGTCTCCCAGCGGACCGTGGTCGTGCAGTACGTCGCGCTCGAGGTCGAAGCCGCCCGCGGTCGCCGTCAGCGCCGAGAAGCGATGGTACCAGCGCTTTCCATCCACAGGAGGCTGAAAGGTGTTGACCCACAGCGGAAAGGCGGGGGCGATCTGAGCCGTGTGCTCACCGAACTGGTCGGGAGCGGCGATGCGCAGCCGCGACTTGAAACGGGCATAGCCATCGGGACCGCGTTCCTTCAGCACTTCATCCAGCGCCCGGCGCATATTCACTTCGCCGGATCCCCGATCGCTGCCCCACTCGATGTACCACAGGGGTCGCGGGTCGGGACTGTCGACCGCCGCCAGAATCCGATCGACTCCCTCTCGCGACTCGCTGTGCCCCGGCACGGTGTGCTCCAGAAGGTGTTGCGGATCCGGGTAGCGCGCGTCGTGCTGGCGGAGGTGCGGATAGCTTGCGCTGTAAGCGCGGACCAGTTGCTGGACAATGCCCAACCCCGTCCGTTCGCGGTTCCGGTTCTCCCGCTCCCGCGCCTGAGGTCGGTTGCAGATGATGGCTTCCACGTCCCACTCGTTGCAGTACGCCAGGAAGCGCACCAGCGACTGTTCGTCATCCGGGTCGCCACCGGCGTCGGTTTCGAGCAGGACGCGCAACCGATCGGGGGTTTGACCGGGGACGAGTTCGAACGCGAGAAGCTGGACCAAGACCACGGCCCAGAGACAGCGCGCGAGGAGCGACGGCATCAGGGAAATCTCCGGAGATAGAGAGAGTGTCCGGAGTTTAACGGCCGGCGCCCGTCATTGCATCCCTCGCCGACCCGACTGGGGTGGGCGATTTCGGTGATCCACATTTCCCTCGCGCGCCGCTTGCAGTTGGTGCGAAACCCTGGGGCCCTCTCCGAAGTAGCGGGAGCGTGGTTCCGCAGAGCGGAGCGGAAAGACGGTTAGGGACATTGGTCAAAACCTTTTCCATCCACTCTCTGTTCTGGGGCGAAAGGAAGCCGGAGATTGACGCCGAACCCTCCTGATTCAAGTGAAAAAGTACTTGTTGGCTGCAGCGGTGATTTTTGTCATGGCTTTGGCCCGCTTCCTGCATAGCCATGCAAGACGCCCAAATCTGGCGGCAGGCCTTCTTCAAAAGCTCTAGTCTCTTCCCGCGAGGTGTGCCATGGGATTTCGCAG
The DNA here is from genome assembly GCA_050186685.1 of Pirellulaceae bacterium. GTDB lineage: Bacteria > Planctomycetota > Planctomycetia > Pirellulales > Pirellulaceae > CAZFLF01. The sequence goes on along the minus strand of JBFWYF010000054.1, from coordinate 344 downwards.
CCGAGTTCTGCGCGCCTTTACTCTGGTCGAACTGCTGGTGGTGATCGCCATCATTGGCATTCTCGTATCGCTCTTGCTGCCGGCGGTCCAATCGGCCCGCGAGGCAGCCCGGCGCATGAGCTGCTCGAACAACATGAAACAGATCGGACTGGCGCTGCACAACTATGAAAGCACTTACAAGACTTTCCCCGCCGGCCGATTGGCGCTGGCGTCCAATCGGCGCGGCCGGGGTTATGTGTCGGATCCTATTCTACAGAATGGTCATGGATTGCTGGCCATCCTGCCTTTCCTGGAGCAGACGGCGCTATACGACAAGTTCAATCATGTCGCGGCGTACGGCGATT
>JBFWYF010000053.1:0-16553 GCA_050186685.1 Pirellulaceae bacterium | reverse complement strand
GCGGTACCACGTGGAACGGCAACGAGCAGGAAGCGGCGGGTGTGGCACGGGCTCTGTCAATGCTCCCCTCGTCCAGGGCCAACTACTCCCAGTTGAGGACACTGGCGGAGCCGGCGGAGCCAGTGTCACACCTGGTCGAGTTCGATTCTGGTGGATTCCTGCTGGCCTGCGCCTTTATGTTTGTCGCGTATACCGGACGCGGAAGGATCGCCACATTGGGTGAAGAGGTCCGCGAGCCGCGTCGAAACATCCCGACCGCGATTATGATCACGTTGCTGGTGTCGACGCTGCTCTATGTTTCGGTGGCTTCGGTCTCCGTTGCAACATTGGGAGCTGAAGCTCTGCATCGGGCGACACAGCAACACGCCGCCCCTCTGGAAGTCGCGGCCCGACAGTTCGATGTTCCAGGAATCGGCCCCGCAATTGCGTTGGGGCAGTCACTTCGATGTTGGCAGTGCTTCTCAACCTTGGTCTGGGATTGTCGCGTGTCACTCTCGCGATGGGGCGGCGCCGGGACTTGCCACCGTTTGTCGCAGTCATCGACCAATCGGGAGCGACTCTCTGTGCTGCCGTCCCTGGCTTGGGACTCGTCATCGCAGCTCTCGTACTCTACGGTGACGTGAAGACGACTTGGTCGTTCAGTGGCTTTACCGTCCTGGTGTACTACGCCCTGACCAATCTCGCGGCCACGCAATTGCCCGGGTTCGAGGAGAGTGGAGACGTGAAATGAACCCGAATGCTACATCCAAAACACCGCTTACGCCCTCCGAGCGGCCTTTTCAGTGCGGTGTTGTCACTCTGGGCATCGTCAGCCTGTTGACGGATCTCAGTTCGGAAGCGATTTTTGCCGTCCTCCCCATCTATTTTGTCAGCGTCCTCGGCGGTTCTGCGCTCGCGATGGGCGTGATGGAAGGCTTAGCAGACCTCGCGGCGTCTTCTCTGGATCTGGCGTCAGGATATCTGTCGGACCGGACGGGGCGTCGCAAGGGAATCGCCTGGTCCGGATACGCAGTCTCCGCGCTGGCCAAATCTCTGCTCGTGTTCGTTGCTTCGGTTGGTGGCGTCATCGCCTTTCGTGTCCTTGATCGGCTGGGTAAGTCGGTTCGCGGTGCTCCTCGGGACGCATTGTTGGCGACGATGGCCCCCGAAGGACGGCGAGGACTCTCGTTCGGGCTGCATAAGGCGTTTGACAAAGCCGGCGCGGTGGTTGGTCCCTTCGTTGCGTTTCTCATGCTGACGCGATGGGGAGCAACACAGGAGACGTTCCACATCCTGTTTCTCACGGCACTGGCTCCCGCAGTACTCGCCGTTGTGGTCCTGTGGCTGTTCGTGAAGGATCGACCCGCGGTCGCCCCTCCCCACCGCCGACGCATGAGGGACACCTGGAAGAAACTCGGCCGTCCCTACCGGCGATATCTGCTTTCTTCCGCCGTCTTCTCGTTGGGGTACTTCAGCTTCGCTTTTTTGGTTCTGAAAGCCAAATCGGTGGGATTCACGGCTCAGGATCAGGCACTGCTCTACGGCCTGCTCAATCTGGTCTTCACGATCACATCCGTCCCAATTGGTTGGCTGGGTGATCGCGTGGGTCAGCGGACGATTGTCATTGTGTCGTACTTGACATATGCCGGAACGGCGGCGGGCTTCATGGTCGCTGAAACGCCAATCGCCGTTGGTGCCATGTTCGTCGTTTATGGTGTGTTCTATGCCATGAATGAAGGTCAGGCCAAAGCCTATCTGTCTGATCTGACGGAGGACGCCACAAGGGCGACCGCGATTGGCATTTACGGCGTCGTGACCGGACTCGCCTACCTCCCCGCGTCACTGATTGCGGGCACATTGTGGCCACGGGGTCCGGCGTGGGCGTTTGCATTTGCGATTGGGACATCCATCCTTGCCCTGATACTATTCCTGTTCAAGTTGGACACGAAGCAAGCGAACCAGCCAACAATAGCGACAGACTGACATCCTGAAACGACACGACGTTCATCGTTCATTCGAGAAGGAAATGGTGATGCGTGATACCGGCGACAGGTGTGACACTGGCTCTGCCAGTGTTCTCCTCCGGGAAGATTGTCTCGCGCGGAGGCGCGGAGGCGCGGAGGCGCGGAGGCGCGGAGAGGCGTAGGAACCTGCAATTCGAGATTGCGCTGGACGAAGAGGATTGTCGTGTGTGGCAGCGGCATTGCCAGTGCTCCCCTCGCAATTGGGCCGGCCACTCCCAGCTGAGGACACTGGCGGAGCCAGTGCCACACCTGTCGCAATCCCTGTTCATCCAATAATTGGTATTGGAGAACGAATTATGCCAGGCATTCGGTTCTCGCTGGCGAGTTCATTAGCGTTCGTCTTGTTCGCGGGGATAGCCATTTCGATTCTAGGCGGACTTGAGGCCGAGTCGTCTCTTCGGGCCGTCTGGTTGGGGGCCTTGTTGCTGGCCTACTGGGTATCGCCGAAAGTTGGGTGGCCTCAAGTGTTTCGCGCCACGGTGGCTTGTGCCGTAGCGTGGACCCTTTCGGTCAGTTGGACCTACACCGGGTTCTTGTGCCAGGATCGGGGGATCGCCGTGAGCAAAGTAACGTCGCACGGTGCGTTGATCGCACTGGCGGGCACGATTGTTGCTTTCATCGCTGCGGGACTGGTCGAAACTGGCCGAACTTTACTGCACAGTTGGCCGCGCTTGCGCTGGCGAATCGCGTTGACATTATGCTTGCCCCTCTTCATCGTCGGTATGGCGGTTAATCGAATAATTGACCGTTCAGGAGATTGGCGGCCTGTCGCAATCATCCCGGTGGGCGACACGAGGCTGCGTGATGTATTATTAGGCCTTATGGGTAGCTTGCAAGGGCTGCGTGTTCATAGTGACACGGTAATGGTTCCAGCGGATGTACCTATACATAGTGTCGCCACTGCCGACTCGAGGTATGTGGCAGCGATTCTTAATGGACAGCGACAGGTACGAGTTTATGACGCTCATACGAATGAAGTCATCACAACCATCGAAGCATCACACGACGACCAAGGAGAGTGGTTCGGTGATCTTACTTTTTTACGAAACGGGGAGCTGTTAGTTCTTCGCTATTCACAAAGGGCACCTCCAACACTTCTTCACTTGGAGATACCCAGTGGCTTGATTCGCGAACCGATCTCCTTGGATTCCCTGCTGCGCGCTTCCGAATTCGATGAGCGTGTCTCATTTTCACTGGATCATTGTCTGCTCGTCGTTTACTCGCGCGCTGTGGACAAAGAGCAATCGCGAGTAAGGATTGGGATGGTTCCTGTTCTCGATGAGCCACTTGCTTTACGCTGGTTCCTAACTGGGACGATACATTTGCCGCAACCGAAAGCTAGAGGCGTGTGGCACGTAGACCCCGGGTTTTGGATGATCTCGGACGACTTCGGCGAGGTAACAGTGTGTCCTCGCGGGAAAGGCCTTCCTCAAAGCTATCTTTTCCGGAGTAACGGCACGACAAAACTTCTGCGAGGACGTGCACTTGGATTCGTCCCAAACTCAAAGTTGCTATTCCTCAAAGAGGACTCCGCAAGTGTAGTGTGGAGGCAACCACGCAACAGCGTCAGTGGGCCGCCGTTTTGGCACAATCTGCGTGCAGTACCGTGTTGGCGCCTGACGGCATTCGATTGTGAGCGACTCGAATCGTCGAGCCGCTCATCGTGGCTTACTGATGTACAATCTCCGCACATGTCGCTGGACCGATCGCGAGTCTGGGCCCAACAAGATCGATCGATTTGGATTTGGACAGCGCAGCCATAGAGTTTTTCGGCGGGGGCAAATGGGGCTAGGTGCGTCGGCGATTAAGCCGGCGTGTGTGGCACTGGCTCTGCCCTGTGCTCCCCTCCGGGAAGATTGTCTCACGCAGAGGCGCGGAGAGGCGTGGGAACCTGCAATACAAGATAGCGCTGGACCAAGGGATTGTCGTGTGTGGCACTGGTTTGGCCAGTGCTCCCCTCGCAATTGGGCCGGCCACTCCCAGCTGAGGACACTGGCGGAGCCAGTGCCACACCTGTCAGCGGAGCCAGTGCCACACCTGCCACTTTGGTAGACTGCACCGAAAAGCCGTCGGCGGACGAACTTCAAGTACCATTCCGTCCTGACCCCTATTCATCGTTATGCCAGCCAGTGACGAAAATCGCGACGAATCCGGCGACGCACGGTGGCCGCGACGACACGGAAAGCGTCTCGCAGGCTGGAGGCGCCAGGGGGGCCAGACTGCCTCGGCGATTTGGACCTTTTTGGCGGGCCGCCGGGGATGTCTGGCGACGGTTCTGGTGCTCGGGGTACTGATGGGGATGATCATGGTGTCACATTCCAAGCGGAAAGAAGACTTCAGCGAGGGACGTCTCGCACCGTGCCCGGACCGCCCGAACTGTGTCGCATCGCAGGCCCAGGATCCGCGGCACGCGATTGCCCCACTGCGTTTCTCTGGTTCTGCGGACGATGCCATGGCACGGCTCCACGAAGTACTCAGCCAACAGGCTCGTTGCCGCATCGTGCGGAGCGAAGGTCGGTATCTGCGGGCCGAATTCCGCAGCCTGGTATTCCGCTTTGTCGACGACGTCGAGTTTCTGGTCGACGAAGCCGAACACGTGATTCATTTCCGCTCCGCGTCGCGGCTCGGTTTCTCCGATCTGGGCGTGAACCGGGCTCGCATGGAGCACATTCGCCGCGCGTTCGCAGCCGCGACTTCCGCAGGATAGAAAGAGAGGACCCGATGCCGCGAATTCTGCTGGCGGAACTGAAACAGGAGTCGGCGACCTTTAATCCCGTCGCCACTCGGCTGGCTGATTTTCACATCGTGCGCGGCGACGAAGTGCGGACGTCCTATGCGGGGACGCGCACCGAGATGGCCGGCGTTCTCGAGACGCTGGCGGGCGAGACCGATATCGAACTGGTACCGACTCTCGCCGCTGCGGCCGTCTCCGGTGGCCCGATGGACGATGGAGAACTCGCGGGGCTACTCCGGGAGTTGTATGACCGCGTCGCCGACGTCGCGCATCGAATCGATGCCGCCTTTGTCTGCCTGCATGGAGCCATGGCGGGGTTCACGCAGCAGGACCCGGAAGGACAACTCCTCACTACCCTGAGAAGCCAGTTGGGGCCAAAACCCATCGTGGCGTCGCTCGACCTGCATGCGGTGCTGACGGAGCCGATGCGACGTGCGGCCGATATACTCGTGCCCTATCACACCTATCCGCACGTTGACCACTGGGAAACCGGTTGCCGTTCAGCCCGGCTGCTCGCGCAGCTGCTCGCAGGGCGGATTACGCCGACGACCGCATGCATACCCCTTCCCATGCTGGTGCGGGGAGACGAACTGCTGACTCGCACGGGGCTGTTCGGACGCGCGACGCGGCGGTGCGCCGAAATCGAGGCATCGCCCGGAGGGCTGGCTGCGGGAGTCCTGATCGGCAATGCGTTTACCGACGTACCCGGCCTGCAGTCGTACGTTTTGGTCACGACCGACCAGGATCCGGAGCGGGCCGAGCGGGAAGCACTCGCACTCGCGCGGTTCATGTGGGGCCACCGGCACCAGTTTCAGGCGAGGCTGACTCCGTTGGCAGACGCCTTGGCACAGGCGGAGGGCTGCCCGGGGCTCACCGCCCTGTCCGACGGTGCGGACGCGACGGCCAGCGGAGCGCCGGGGGACAGTAATGCCATTCTGCGGGGAATTGTCGAACGACCATTTCTCAAACGGTCGCTCGTGCCTCTGGTCGATGCGCCCGCCGTGTCCCAGGCCTGGGCCGCCGGCGTGGGACAATCCGTGCCGTTGCTGCTGGGTGGCACACGTGACCCGCGATTCAAACCCTTGCCGCTGACTGTCACGGTCCGGAGTCTGCACGAAGGGGACTTCCACTATGAAGACGGCACGCCGGGTCGGGCCGGCCGGGCGGCGGTGCTGGTCCACGGCCCCGTCACGCTGCTGGTCACCGAGCGGCCCGTCTACGTCGTGGGCCGCAGGGTTTTTCAGGCTCATGGTGTGGAGCCTGCGGATTTCGACCTCGTGGTGGTCAAGTCACCCAATGGCTACCGCACCTGGTACGAATCCATCGCCCGCCAGATGATCCCGGTGGATGTGCCGGGGGCGACCAGCGCGAACCTGCGTTCGTTGCCTTATCGCCAGTGCGTACGTCCCATTTTTCCGCTCGACGATGTCGCCGACCCACCCTGGTATCACGGTGAGAACTGAGCGGCAAGCGGAGTGATTGTCCGGCGAATCGGACCGCGGCGAGTCCGGCTATTTCCAGGTCCGCCGGAGGAACTCGACGAAGTTCCGCCACAGAATGCCCTCGATATCGTCCTGCGAGTATCCTCGCTGTTTGAGCAGTTCCGGCAGCTTCTGCAGGTCGGCGATCGAGTTCAGATCCATGGGCGTCTGCTCGGTGCCATAGCCGCCGTCCAGATCCGTGCCGATACCGACGTGACGGGCGTTGCCCGCGAGCTGGCAGACATAATCGATGTGGTCGCAGATCCGTTCGATTTTCAGCTGGAAGTCGGCTGGCTTGCTGCGGAGATGCTTCCAACCGGGAACCATCATGATCGCGTCGAAGGCCATGCCCAACACGCCCCCGCGCTCGATTACCGCGCGGATCTGGTCATCCGCGAACTGGCGGTTCCAGGGCGCCAAGGCGCGCACATTCTGATGGCTCGCCCAGATCGGGCCGTGGAACACGTCCAGCGCGTCCCAGAAGCAGGCATCGCATAAGTGGGTCACATCCAGGATGATGCCCAGACGTTCCATTTCCCGCAGCAGTTGCTTGCCTTTCTCCGGCAGCGGGCCTTCGGCATCGGTTCCATGGGCATACACGCCGGGTCCGTAGTGCGCGGGGCCGAGGGCCCGTAAGCCGTCGGCATAGCTGCGTTCTAAATGGTCCAAGGTGACCAGGGAATCCGCTCCTTCGAGACTTAGGACGAATCCAATCGGGCGGCTGGCCGGTGTTCGCCGCGAATCGTGGATATACGGCATCCCGTCGTCGCAAGGCGGCGCGTCAATCCACAGCCGCAGATGGCGGTCCAGTTCCTCGCGGGTACGTATGGAGATCAGTTCGCCCTGCCGTTCCATTTCACGGTACCAGGCGAGTTGGCCTTGCGTCTGGGCCCACGCTTGCTCGGGAGAACTCCACCCGGCCAGCCGATGAAAGTAGGGCGAATAGCGTCCAATTTGCGTCGCGACACACAGTCCGATATGGCCTCGCCGCATCTCCGGAAAACAGACCGTATTGTTCCCGCGGTCGACCTTGTCCTTCATGTACGCTTCCCACCGCCGGATCCGTTCCAGGGACCAGCGCTGGTCGCGATTCCATTCCAGGGCGTTCATGCTCAAATCAAGATGTGCATCAAAGATTAAACTGCGGTGACTCATGTTTCGGTTACTCCAGGCAGCTGCCGTTGTTGGCGGGAAGAGGGCGACCGCCGCGACCGCACTGCCTGGCCGTTCTCCAGACGTTTGCCATCGGCGGTGCTGGGCGCGCTGACCAGTGGTTCCGGTGCGCCATCGAGCGTGTCTCCCGGTTTAATACGCCGCAACCGAGCCTCGATCTGCGATGCGTATTCGGGTGAGAGCTCAAACCCCAGAAACTGGCGTTCTAATTTCTTGGCGACGGCCAGCGTCGTCCCACTGCCGCCGAAAGGATCCAGCACGAGTTCGCCGGGACGGCTGCAGGCCCGAATGATGCGTCCCAGCAGTTGCTCGGGCATCTGGCAGCCGTGCCAACCGGCACGTTCGCGAAACGTCCCCGCGACCCGCGGGAAGTACCAGGTGTCTTCGTCTGCTTGGAAACCGTCGGGCAAATCCTGGGGACGCAGTATCCATGTGTCATCGGGTAGACGCCCGGTCGGATTCGCGCGGCGGTCCGCATACACCAGCTGTCGCGCCGAGGGTACGCGGATCGCCTCGGCGTCGAAGGTGAATCGCTCCGGATCCTTCACCATATGGAATAGATGAGCATGCGATCGGCTGAACTTGTTCTTGCAGTTCACGCCGAACGTGTAGTACCACACAACCCAGCTGCGGCAGACCAGGTGAAATTCGCGCTGCATCAGGACTTTCAGCTCGGCCGCGTACTCGTCACCAATGGCCAGCCAGAATGTGCCGTCGGATTTCAAAAGGCGAACAACTTCGGCGATCCACTGGCTGCACCAGCGCACGAAATCGTCGCTTTCCAGGTTGTCCTGATAAACGTCGTACTTGTAGCCGATGTTGAACGGGGGATCGGCGAAAGCCAGATCGACGGACCCCGCGGCCATCCGTTGCATGCCGCGGATACAGTCTTCGTTGACGACGGAGTTAAGCAGTTCCTTCAAGCAACTACCTCGATGCGGGCACCGCCGCGGGATGAAATTCTCGATTTGCCCCTGATCCAGTGCCTAGGATAGCAGTCCACCGCGATGCGACAAAGCACCAGGTCGGCGCCGTGGAACTTGACGCTTGCGGGTTGGTGCGTCTAGGATCGCGGCGGAAGTAACTTCCCTACGCCCCTCGCCACCAGGGAGAGAGGGTAGCTGGGTTATTTCCTTGGCCATCCTACGGCAAACCGGCCGGTTCGGCGTGCTTCGGTCCCGCGGGAGCCAAGCCCGAGCCCTTACCAGCGGAGTCACGGGAATGAATGTTGCTTGTCGGAGCAGGTCCTGGAGAATCCCAGGGACAGCATCCGGATGCCTGAGTTGGGGCCTTGTCGGTGTCTGTTGTTGTGTGCTGGGCGCTCCGATAACGGCGCAGGAGGTGTCCGGAATCGGACGTGTGCTACCTGCCCGCGACCCGGACGATCGATCCCCTTCTCCGCTTTATCTGCAACTACGGAAGCAGGCGGAGGCTGCCCTCGATCACCGCGAGGAGCAGTACGAACAGCTGAAGTCCGCGGAACAAATTCGCGCTTGGCAACAGCGCCGCCGTGAGCTGTTTCTCGCTGCCCTGGGTGAATTTCCGCCACGCGGACCCTTGCATGCCCAGACCGTGGGCCAGCTGGAAGGCGATGGCTTTCGCGTCGAGAAGGTGATCTTCGAGAGCCGGCCGCAGCATCACATCACCGCCAACCTCTACTTGCCGGCAACGGCTCCTCCGTATCCAGGCGTCATCGTGCCGTGTGGACATAGCTACAACGGCAAGGCCGCAGACGGTTACCAGCGGGTCAGCATGTTGCTCGCGCGTCACGGGATCGCCGCCCTGTGTTACGACCCGATCGGGCAAGGCGAACGTTACCAGACCATGGGACCCGATGGAGTGCCGCACGGCAGTGACTACGTCGGCGGGTCCAGCAGCGTGAAACAACTGAGCGTCATTCCCGGCCAGCCCCGGTTCAATCCCGTCGAGGAACACACGCTCGTCGGGATCGGATCGATCCTGGTCGGAACCAATGCCGCCCAGTATCGCGTGTTCGATGGCATGCGGGCCATCGACTACTTGGCTAGCCGGCCGGAGATCGATCCACAGCGGATCGGTTGTACGGGCAACTCGGGCGGCGGCACGCTGACGGCGTACCTCATGGCCCTCGACGACCGGGTGGCTTGTGCCGCGCCGACCTGTTATCTCACAACGTTTCGGAGGCTTCTGCACACGTCCGGACCGCAAGACGCGGAGCAGAATCTGTTCGGCCAACTGGAGCAGGGCCTCGACGAAGCCGACTATGTCCTGATGCGGGCACCGAAACCGACGGTCCTGTGCGGCGGCACGCGTGATGCGACGTTCGACATCACGGGCACCTGGGACATTCTCCGGGAAGCGAAACGAGTCTACACGAAGCTGGGCTTTCCCGAACGCGTGGACCTGGTCGAGGCCGACGAGCCGCACGGGTTCACGCTGCCTTTGCGGGTCGGTGCCGCTCGTTGGCTGCGCCGCTGGCTTCTACACATCGATGAACCGATCGAGGAGCCGGCATGGACGCCGTTTGCCGCCGAGCAACTTCAGTGCACGCCGCAAGGGCAAGTCATGCAGTTGCCTGGCGAGCTGAGTGTCTTTCAGCTGAATCACCGACGCGGCGAGGAGTTGGCCGCGGCCCGTCAGCAGCGCTGGCAGCCGGCATCGCGTGCCGCGGCGCTCCAACGAGTGCGCGAACTGGCCCGCATCCGCCCGCTTGCCGATCTGCCGGTCTTGGCCGTCCACAAAGTCGCCACGGTCGAACGCCCGACTTATCGGGTCGACAAGCTGCGGTTCGACACGGATCGGCAACTTTCCTTACCCGCTTTGCACTATGTGCCCCGCCAGAATGCGACGCGCCGCATCCTGGTGCTGCACAGCGCAGGGAAGCTGGCCGCGGTGGAGGCCAGCGAGGAGATCGAAAAATGGGCTGAGTCGGGGGCCGCGGTTCTCGCAATCGATCTTTCGGGCCTGGGCGAGCTGTCGGTGCGTGGTCCTCGCGAATGGGGCGGGACCCTGTTCGGTCCAAACACTCAAGAGTTCTTCCTGGCTTATTTGCTGGGCCAATCGCTGGTGGGGATTCGCGCGGAGGAGATTCTCGGCGCTGCCCGCTGGCTGGGCGAGCAACCGGCCGCCTCGCCCCGTACGGCCGGCGTCGAGGTCGTAGCGACCGGTGCCGCCGCCGGAGTACCTTTGTTGCATGCGGCGGCATTGGAGCCCGATCTTTTTTCTCGCATTGAGGAACGCAGTTCCCTGTCGGACTGGATGACGGTGGTGGGTAGCCCGGTGGCCGGGGACCAGCTGACCCACACCGTGCATGCCGCATTGACGGCGTACGATCTGCCGCAGCTGCGAGCCGCGATTCCCCGCGAGAAATGGGCTACTCCGTAACGGATCCGACGCAGTCAGCCTGCGCACCCGCCTCGGCACTCGTTCTTCATCCGAGCGGCGCGGTTTGCCGTTCGGGTCCGCCGGCCACACGCCGAACGCTTTGTTGATGCCCTGGAGATTTCGACATGACCTCGGAACATGCCCCTGCTGACCCTTCTTCCGAGGCAGCGGATGCGTCGTTGTCGACGTTGTCCGCCGATCGGCGATGGGAGGGAGGCGAAGCTCCGCCCGTAGATCCGGGGTGCCTGCCGCCGTGGCGAGTCGCGAATCTGCCGGCGCCGTTGCCATTCACCGCGGTCAATGCCCTGCGCACCGTGGGGCCCGGTGCGATCCTCCTGGCCGCCGCGATGGGTGGTGGAGAATGGATCGTCGGTCCCACCATGGCGGTCACCTACGGGCCGACGATCTTATGGATTGCGACCACGGCCATCATCATTCAGGCGCTGTTTAACCTGGAAGCCGTGCGATACACGCTGTATACCGGTGAACCCATCATTACGGGATTCATGCGGCTGGCGCCCGGCCCCAAAGTGTGGGGAACTTTTTATGTCCTGATCGGCACCGCGCAGCTGGCGACTCCGGCCTTGGCGGCGGGAGCTGCCACCGTGCTGGTGGCGGCGTGGATTGGCGACAACCCGACCGCCGATCAGCGGCTTGCGGTCGGGGTCGTGGCATCCGCCATCATCGTCGCGACGGCTTTGCTGCTGCAGGCGGGCAAGTCTATCGAACGCGTTCTCGAGCGCATCTCCTGGTTCATGATTCTGATGATTTTCCTGTTTCTGGTAGTCGTGAACGTGGCCTTCGTGTCGCCGCACGTCTGGTCAACAACCATTCAGGGGTTCCTGATCCCGTCGGCGCTCCCGGCTCAAATCGATCTGGTGCTGCTCGCATCGTTTGCCGCGACGGCGGGGTCGGGCGGTTTGGGAAACCTGACCATTTCGAATTGGTTTCGCGACAAAGGCTTTGGCATGGGAAAGCACATGGGCGGCATCGGCAGTATGTTGCGTGAAGGGCACCTGGAGCTGAAGCCGGTGGGATATGTGTTTCCCGTGACCAGCGAGAGCCTCGCTCGATGGAAGACGTGGTGGCGATATGCCGTCATTGATCAATCGCTGCTCTGGGCCTTGGGCTGCTTTCTGGGGATGTTGCTGAACGTCAACCTCGTGATGGCGATCATTCCGCCGCAGGAGACGTTATCGGGCTATGCCGCGGGAACGTATCAGGCCAAGTATATGGCCAGCGAACTGTGGTCGGGTTTCTGGTGGCTGGCTCTGCTGAATGGCTTCTGGATTCTGTACTCCACGCATCTCGGCAACACCGACTGTCTTGTCCGGACGCTGGTCGACACGCTGTGGTCTTCTTCCCCTCGCTGGCAACGTTGGCCCGCGAGTCGACTGTATGCCACGATCCTGGGACTGCTGACTGTCTGGGCGCTGGTGGTCGTGCACTTCGGCAGCGTGCTGGACCTATTCAAGGTGCTGGCTGTGATCGCGAACCCGATCATGGCAATCGGTGCCGTCCAGATCCTGATCGTCAATCGCCGTTTCCTGCCCGTGGAACTGCGTCCGCCGCTCTGGCGGCAACTGGCCTTGGTGGTGGCCGCCATCGTGTATGGAGGCATTACGCTGGTGCTGTTGTACGTCGAAGTGCCCAAGTGGTTTAGTTGAGCAGCAGGTCCGAGAGGGCGCAAGGCATGTCGTTGGAAACCTGGGAGCTGCTCAGCTACGTCGTAACCGTGATCGGGCTGCCACTCGCGCTCTACATCTTCCTGTACGAGCAATGGAAGGAACGCGAGAACGAGGAACAGGAAGTCTACCAGCTGTTGTCCGACAACTATCAGGATTTCCTGAAGGTGGCGCTCGACCATCCCGATCTGCGGCTATTCTCCGCGGAAAGCACCTCGCAGCTTACGGATGAGCAGAAAGAGGAAATGCGCATCATCTTCGACATGCTGGTGTCGCTGTTCGAGCGCGCGTACCTGCTGCTGTATGACGAGAAAATGACGCCGAAGCAGAGGCGTCGTTGGCGGTCCTGGGAGGACTACATGCGGGAATGGTGCCGGCGCGCGGATTTTCGAGGCTCACTGGCACAATTGCTGCCAGGGGAGGATCCCGAGTTTGTGGCTTACCTTCAATCGCTCGTCGCGACGGAGACCACGCGACCCTGCCCCCGGCCCGGCCGGTCCGCGGCCGGAGAGCCGGAGAATGCGCCGTCTTGATGCAGTGCGGGACCTCGGGGATAACGAATTCAGCGATATACGGATCCGCTGATTCCATTTCGAGTCTGCTTCCTCCCATGAACGGTTGGCCGTCTGAACCACGTATTTTGCCTGACCAGGTCATGCGGATCGACTCGTTTCGGTTGCGCCGGCTCGGGCAGCGGATCGAGCGGGCTCGGCGAGACGGCCGGCCATCTTCTCGAATGGAGGAACAATACGAGCAGCAACTGGCCACCGCGCGCGAGTTGTACGAACGGCGTGTCGCGCGTCGGCCGCAAGTTACGTACGACAGCGAGCTGCCCATCACGGCGCATCGGGACACGATCCTGCGAGCGATTGACGAACATCCCGTGGTAGTGGTTTGCGGCGAAACCGGGTCCGGCAAGTCGACTCAGCTGCCCAAAATGTGCCTCGAACTGGGGCGCGGGGTCCGCGGAGTGATCGGTCACACGCAGCCCCGCCGGATTGCCGCGCGTTCCGTCGCGACGCGGCTGGCCGAGGAACTCGGGTCGCGCGTGGGAGAGTCGGTAGGCTTCAAGGTGCGATTTTCGGACACCACCGGGCCGAACACGTACGTCAAGCTCATGACGGATGGCATGTTGCTGGCGGAGACACAGGGAGACCGGTTCCTGGATCAATACGACACGCTGATCGTCGATGAGGCACACGAGCGTTCATTGAACATCGACTTCCTGCTCGGATATGTCCACCGTCTGCTGCCGCGACGCCCCGACTTCCGATTGATCATTACTTCGGCAACCATCGATGCCGCCCGGTTCAGCGATCATTTTCGGTCGGCGAGTGGGCCGGCTCCCGTCATTTCCGTTGAAGGGCGAACGTATCCCGTGGAGGTCTGGTACCGGCCGCCGCCCGCCTCGGACGACGATGATGAGCCGGATCGTCGCCGCGCGGTGCTCGACGCGATCGACGAGTTGACGCGGATCGAGCCCCACGGGGACATCCTCGTGTTCCTCGCCACAGAGCGGGAGATCCTGGAGGTCGCGAAGGCGCTGAGAGGGCGGGTAACGCAGAGTGGCCGGCCTCTCGAGATCCTGCCGCTGTACGCCCGGCTGTCCGTCGCGGAGCAGCAGCGCGTATTCGCGCCGCACGCGCGCCGCCGCGTGGTGCTGGCGACCAATGTCGCCGAGTCGTCGCTGACCGTACCGGGCATCCGCTACGTGGTCGACGAGGGGACGGCCCGCATCAGCCGTTATGCCGCCCGGAGCAAGATCCAACGCCTGCCGATCGAGCCTGTGTCGCGGGCGTCCGCCGATCAGCGTAAGGGGCGATGCGGCCGGTTGGGACCGGGTATCTGCGTGAGGCTTTATTCGGAACAGGACTACCTGGGGCGCGATGCTTACACGCCGCCCGAGATTCGACGCTCGAACCTGGCCGCAGTGATCTTGCAGGCGGAATCCCTCCGGCTCGGACGGCTCGAGGACTTTCCGTTTCTCGACCCGCCTCAGCCGCATCTGATCCGCGACGGATACACGACCCTGTATGAACTGGGAGCCGTCGATGCCGAGCAGCAGCTCACGGAGATCGGGCGTGCACTCAGCCGTTTACCCACGGACCCCCGCATCGGACGCATTCTGTTAGGAGGCATCGCGGAAGGCTGCCTTCGCGACATTCTCATTATTGCCGCGGCCCTGGAGGTCCAGGATCCGCGGGAACGGCCCGCCGATAAGCAACAGGCGGCCGACGAAGCGCATGCTCAATTCGCCGATCCCGATTCAGATTTTCTTACGTATTTACGGTTATGGCAGTTCTATCATCGGCTGCGCGACAAGTTGTCGCGTAACAAACTGCACAAGGCCTGTCATCAGAATTTCCTGTCGCCGACGCGGATGCATGAATGGTTAGAGGTCTACCGCCAGCTCCGCCAACTGGTGGACGAGCACTTGCCGGAGGCCCGCTCGCAGCTCGCGCAGCCGCCGATTGCATCCGCAGAAAATCCGGCGGCGACAGGCGACGCGCAGCAGTCACCCGCGCTGGACCGACAGCACCGCCGACAGCGCGAAGCGTTTTATGGCCAGATCCATCGAGCGCTGCTGGTGGGATTGCTGTCGAACGTGGCGCTGCGTACGGATGTCCACGAATATACGGGAGCAGGGAATATCAAGCTGCA
The DNA here is from genome assembly GCA_050186685.1 of Pirellulaceae bacterium. Classification (GTDB taxonomy): domain Bacteria; phylum Planctomycetota; class Planctomycetia; order Pirellulales; family Pirellulaceae; genus CAZFLF01. Next base: position 1,453 of record JBFWYF010000053.1, on the reverse strand, counting down.
GTTATGGCCCGGTTCGGCCACTTTTCTGCAGAAGCCGAAGTGGATTGTGGCCGCTGAGCTCATCGAGACGACGCGACGCTATGCCCGCTGTGCCGCGGGCATCCAGCCCGGCTGGATCGAACCTCTCGCCCGGCACCTGGTCAACCGAAGCTACAGCGAACCGTACTGGGACGGCAAGGCCGGTGCGACCATGGCCCAGGAGAAGGTAACCCTGTTCGGACTGCCTGTCGCGGCACGACGCTCGGCACCCTATGGTCCGGTCGATCCGGAGTACGCACGCGAATTGTTTATTCGCCACGGGCTCGTCGGCGGCGATGTCCCGGGCTCGGCGCCCTTTCTAACCCACAATCGGCAACTGCGGGCGCAAACCGATCGTTTGACGGTCAAGTCCCGGCGCACGGACCTCGTGGTGGACGACTTTGCCTTGTTTGCTTTTTACAACAAGCGTGTCCCCGCAGATGTATACGACTGGGCACGACTCAATCGGTGGCGGCGCCATGCGGAACAACAGGATGCCCGTCGCTTGTACATGACCGTGGCCGACATGACGGCCGCCGAGGAATTGCCTCGCCCGGAGGAGTTTCCTGACACCTTGTCGATCGATCACCTGCAGCTGCCCCTGGAATACCGTTTCGAGCCCGGCGGCGATGCGGACGGTGTGACCATGGTGGTGCCGCGCGCGGGACTTGCGCAAGTGCCCATCCAGCGGTTGGGCTGGCTCGTACCCGGGCTGCTCGAGCAGAAAGTAGAAGCGATCATTCGCGCGCTCCCCAAGGACCTGCGTCGCAATTTGATTCCGGTGCCGGATACCGTGCGCAAAGTGATGGACGAGCTCGCGTTTGACTCCGGTGATTTCATGATTCGGCTGGCGGCGATCCTGTCACGACTGGCCGGCGAAAACATCCCTGTCGAACTGCTCAACACGGACAAGCTGCCGGCGTACCTGCGCATGAATATCCGGGTCGTGGACGAGGCAGGCCGGACCGTAGAAACAGGACGCGACCTCCAGCAACTTCGTGCCCAACTCGGCGTTGCCCGCGAGGTGACACCACCATCCCGGGAGCCGAACCCGTGGCAGCGGGATGACATGGTTCGTTGGGATTTCGGCGAGCTTCCTGAACAGGTCGAAGTGCGTCATGGGGCGCATCGAGTGATGTCGTATCCCGCGCTCGTCGACCGGGGTGAAAGCGTATCGCTGCGGCTGTACGACACGGCGCCCTTGGCCTGGTCTTTGACGCGCGCGGGCATTCGGCGCCTGATCGTATTGTCGGAGAACCGATCGCTGAAAGCACAGGTAGCCTGGCTGCCGGAATTGAAGCAGCTAATGCTGCTGGCGAGCGACGTGCTGAGTGCCGCGGAGTTTCAGGCGGATGTGGCGGCGTTGATCGCTGATCGCGCGTTTCTGGGAGAACAGCCTCTGCCGCGTACGGCCGAGCAGTTCCAGCTTTGCCTA
>JBFWYF010000052.1:0-16554 GCA_050186685.1 Pirellulaceae bacterium | reverse complement strand
GCTGCCCCGGTGTGCGCGGCGTTGCGGCATTCCGCTGGTCAGCTTTGATCACCAGCATTTCCTGCTCGTCAGCGACTTATCCGACCTGCCTTGGTCGCTGCGGTGGAAGGCATGGTTGTTGCGCCCCTCCATCCGACTGTGCTACGGTGGAGCTCACCGCATGATTGTGTCGTCATTCTATTTTCCGCCGAAGCGGCACAGATATCGTGACGCCGTTCAGGTTGGGCCATTGCTGCGCCCGGAAATTGAATCCGCCTGTCCGATACAGGGCGACTACGTTCTGGTATACGTCCGCCGGGCAATGCCCCGCACCTTGGAGCGGGCGCTACGTGAGTGCGGGCGACCGGTGCGAGTATACGGCCTCGGGTGCCGGGAACCGGCAGGCAACCTGATATTCTGTGCTACGGACCAGTCTGGATTCGCTGCCGACCTCGCCGGGTGTTGCGCCGTCGTGGCCACGGCCGGCAATCAACTCGTCGGGGAGGCGTTCTATCTGGGCAAACCGGTCCTAGGCTTGCCGGAGCCCGGTAACTTCGAGCAGTCGATCAACGGGTATTTCCTGCGGGCGAGTGGGGCAGGTGAATCGATCGACATGGGTCGCCTTACACCGGCGGACTTGCAGGAATTCCTCCAGCGAGTGCCGGAGTATCGATCCCGCCTTCGTCCGCACCAGGTGAAGGGAAACGAACTCGCCGTCGCTGCCATTCTGGGCGAACTGCAGCGTGCGCAGGCGTCCACTGGACTCGTGCAGTGTGCGGCCTGAGCCAGGAGTTCCAGACATGTGGAGTCGTCTGATCGGGTTTCTCGCAGATGTCCGCAGAAACCATGCAGCGGGAGTCAACCTTCCACGCTTCTTGACCTACCTGGTCACCTTTGGATGCAATGCGCGCTGCATCATGTGTGATTCCTGGAAGAAGACTGCGACAGACGACCTCACTCTGGAAGAAATTGACTGCATCCTGGCTCAGCTACCGCGAATGGATGCCGTGCGTTTGAGTGGCGGAGAACCATTTGTTCGGGAGGACCTGCCCGAGATCGCAGCCTGCGTGCTGCAGCACCTGCGACCGCTGGTGCTGCATGTTACGACCAACGGCTTCCTCACGTCCCGGATCGTGCGCTTTTGCGAAGAGCGGGATCGACGCGTCCCTCTTCAGTTGCTTGTTTCGGTTGATGGCGTCGGTGACAAGCACAACCGCGTGCGGGGCAGCAGCGTTGCGTGGAACACGGTCTGCGAAACCTTGCGCGAGCTCGCCCCGCGCCAGCGGGAGCTGCACTTACGGCTGGGAGTCAACCAGACCATTGTCGACGCGGAGGGAGCGGAGCAATACGAGCGCCTGCATGCTTTTCTGCAACCGTTCAATGTGGCTCATCACCTTGTCATGGCCTACGAAGTCAGCGCGACCTATAGTCTCAATCCCGAGGTGAACGTGGCGCCGCGCGAAGCGGGGCAGTTCGCGACGTTCGGTACGTTCACGGACCACGACCTGCGGCAATTGCTGGACGCCGCCGAGCGTGACCTGGTTGAACTTCCGTTCTGGGAACGCATCGCCAAGCGGTACTACCTGCGCGGGATTCGGAATCGGCTGCTGTACAAGTCCGCCGTGCCGAATCCCCCGTGTGTCGCTTTGAACTCCCACTTGCGCATCTTTCCGAATGGGGATGTGCCCACATGCCAGTTCAACACCGAGCGGATCGGCAACTTACGTCGACAGAGCTTCCAGGAGATCTGGCATGGTTCCAAGTCCGAAAACCAGCGGCAGTGGGTGCGGGAGTGCCCCGGATGCTGGGCGGAATGCGAAGTCGTGCCGAACGCGATCTACACCCTCGACTTGACTCGAGCACTAGATTTCCGACGGACCAAGCCGTCGCGCGAAACCCCATCAGACGGACTCGCGCCGGCTTCGGCCTGAGTGTCGTCCGCCGTCAATCGTGCGCCGTCAGCCGCACTCCCTGGCGTTCGCTGTGCCGCTCGGACGAAGCGGGCCACTCCCGGCGACGCCCTAAGCATCCGTCAGTCCCTGAAGTCCAAGTGACATGCATCACAGGTCTTGACCATCTTCTCCAGCCCCGTGCGAGCGCCCGCCTGGTCCTTCTTGCGGACGGCGGCCTGAATTTCGGCCGCGGCGGTGCGCATGTCGGCACAGATCCGAGCCCACGTGCTCTCTTCTTCCTTACTCGCGCAATAGGCCGTGTCGTACATCGACGTCTGCGCGATGGCGGCCAGCGTCGTAGCGTAACCGATGTTCTGCTCCAGCGTCCGGTCGAATCGCTTACCGGTCACGCCGGCGCGCAGCCGGTTGTTGATAATCGGAACCTGCTTCATTAACTGGGCGAGATCCGCGGCGGGCTCCCAACTGACATCTCCGCCGGCCGACGAAGCCAGCGCTTGTTTCACTTCCGCGAGAGCTGCTTTGGCCGCCGCATATTCCTCGGCGGCATCGGCCAGCTTCGTGGCGGAGCTCATCAGCGGCGCCGCTGCCTTCCGGAGCAGATGGTCTTCGTCATGATGCGCCATGACTTGCGCCAGCACGATCAGCGTGTTCGCATCCTTGATGACGCGGTCTTTCTGCTCGTCGCCATAGTCGCCTTCGCTCGACAGCTCACTCTCCATTTGCTTGATAAAGGCCGCGATTTGACCGGCGAGTTCCTTGGCCGGTGCGTACGTTGAGGGTGCCGGCGCCGCCGTCTCGGCGCTGGCCAGCAAGGAAAGCCCTCCGCACAGCACCATCAGCAGGAATCCCCGGCAGCAGAACGGTAGTCGGCAATTCATGGAAAACTCTCCTGTTTGCGGGCTTTACGACGATTATCTTAGCAGTGGCGTGGAGGGAAGAAACGGGGCCGCGGCCCACTCGCTCGCGCCCACTTTCTGATTGCCCATGCAGTTCCTAAAATTTCGCCGTGAGCTTGTGCCGGTCCCGTTCCCTGCTCTCGCGCATCGACGATTCGTTTCGCCCGTAGCTGCGGGCGAGGCGGGGGGCCCGCCTCGCCGGCGGATACGGGTTAAACGAGGTGGTACGAACTCTACATGCCCCCTTTCTCGCGAAAGGGACTACGGGAGTGACTGGCTAGGCCCCCTTTCTGGCGAAAGGGGCTACGCAGGTGACAGACACTCGACTCGGCTGCGGCGAAGGAACCTTGGGTTTATGGGTAAGGCTACTTACCGAGATGCGGGTGTCGATCTGGACGTCTACGAAGAGTCCATGGCTCGCCTGCCCCGCTTGATGCATCGCACCTTTTCTCCACGCGTTATCAAGCTGGACGGAGGCTTTGCCGGCCTCTTTCGGCTGGATTTCGCCAACCAGATCTTCAAACGCAGCTACGAAGATCCGGTGCTTGTCTCGTGTACCGACGGTGTCGGCACGAAACTCAAGGTCGCGCGCCTCACCGAAAAGCACGATACCGTTGGCATCGACCTGGTCGCGATGAGCGTCAACGACGCGCTGTGCTGCGGCGCCGAACCGTTGTTTTTTCTCGACTACGTCGCCATGTCCCACGACGATCCCACCCTGCTGGAGCAGATCGTCAGCGGCATCAGCGATGGCTGCATCGAAGCCGATTGCGCACTGCTGGGTGGCGAAACGGCGATCATGCACGATATGTATGCGCGGGGTGACTATGATCTGGCTGGCTTCTGCGTGGGAGTTGTGGAACGGAAGCACGTGATCGACGGCAAGGCCATCGAACCCGGTGATGTCGTGATCGGCATCGCCTCTTCGGGACTCCACTCCAACGGCTACAGTCTCGTGCGGCGAGTTGTCTTCGACATGGCCGGTTTGGGAGTCAACGATGTCGTGCCGGAGCTGGGGCAGACCGTCGGCGCCTCGCTGTTGACGCCCACCCGCATCTACGCTCGCCCCGTCCGGCAGTTGCTCAGCCACTACAAGCGCAAGAACGTGGTCAAGGGCATCGCCCATATCACGGGCGGGGGGTTGTTCGATAACCTGGTGCGCGTCGTTCCAGACAGGATTCGGATCGAGGTTCAGCCGAAAAGCTGGGATATGCCGCCGGTCTTCGAATGGCTGCAGCGCCTCGGGGACATCGACGACGAAGAGATGTTCCGCGTGTTCAACATGGGCATCGGCATGGCGCTGGTCGTGCGCCCTTTCTTTGCGGATTCGGTGCAACGAATGTTACATGAAGCGGGTTTTCCAAACTGGCGCATCGGCCAGGCCGCAGCCGGCGGCAAGGAAGTCGTCTGGACCCGCTAGCTACCCGGACGACTCCCACGCTCCTTGGTAGCGGAATTGCTGTAGCGGAACTCGCAAGAGTTCCGACTTCGGAAGTCTTGCGACGACGCTGTCGCGTTGTCTAGCGACTTCCGCTACGGGGACAACTCCGGAAGTCTTGCGACGACGCTGTCGCGTTGTCTAGCGACTTCCGCTACGGGGACAACTCCGGAAGTCTTGCGACGACGCTGTCGCGTTGTCTAGCGACTTCCGCTACGGGGACAACTTCGGAAGTCTTGCGACGACGCTGTCGCGTTGTCTGGCGACTTCCGTTAGGACTACGGACGCGCGGCGGCGGAATCGCCCGCGTCGTTTGTGGCGACCGAGTTGCCGCGCGGCTGCCGGGGGGCCGCGGCCGTTGCCGTTTCGCTACCCAGCGCCTGCTTGAGCGCCGTCAGCACGCGGCTCGACGTGATCGGTCCATCGAACAGGATGGGCTGCGTGGGCGCCGTCGCGGGGAAGACCGCGTAAATTGGCAAACCCGCTTTCGTCCCGAGCCGCCGCTTCAGTTCGTCCGCTTCCGGCGCATCCCCCGTCATGTCGGCTTTCAGCGTCACGATACCATGCGTCTGGACGAAGTCCTTCGTCTCCGCGACGTTCAAGGCGACGCTCTCATTGAGCTTACAGGTGGCGCACCAGTCCGCGGTAAAGTCCACGAGCACAGTCTTCCGCTGCGCCAACGCGTCCTGCAACCGCGCGTGCGAGTAGAGTTGCCAGGGAAGTTCGGAACCGGAACCGGTTGTCCCGCTGTGAGCCACCGCGATGCCCGGGTCGGACATGCGCTGGGATATCACGAGGTCCACCGATTGCTGGAAGCGGGCTTCCATCACATCCGCCAGCCAGAGGAACGACACCGCCGCCACGGCCGCGGCTGTGGCGGTTCCCCACATCCACGCCCGCAGCCGCTTGGGCAATTCATCCCATACCGGTACCCGCCCGATCCACCATAGTCCGGCCCACAACCCGATCATGGTGGCCACCGTGGGCACGACAAGTGACTGGCTGATGAAAGTCAGGATGAACACCACCGTGCCCAACAAGACGAATCCCATCACGTGCTTGAAGGTATCCATCCAGTCGCCCGGCTTGGGCAGAAAAGCAATCAGTCGCGGGAAGGCTCCCACCAGGAGGTAAGGCGATGCCATGCCCATGCCGATACACGCAAACCCCGCGTAAGTCACTGCCGGCGGCTGAGCGACGGCCCAGGTAAGCGCAGTGCCGAGCAGCGGTCCGCCGCACGGCGTGGCCAAGACCGTTGACAAGGCTCCTTTAAAGAAGGCCCCCACGCCCCCTTCACGCTCGGCCACCGAATTGACCGCACCCGAGCCGACGAAGCCAGGCAGCGGGATCTCCCACACACCCAGGAAACTCAGCGCGAACGCAAATACGACGCAGGCCAGCACGATATTGAACGTGGCGCTGCGGAACTGGTCGCCCCATCCAAGTCCGAAAAAGACGGCCAGGGTGGCGAGCAACAGGAACACTGCAATTACGCCCAGGCTGTACCACAGATTCAGCATGAAGACCCGCGACCGGCTCTCGCCGGCCTGGTGGACAAAAGACACCAGCTTCAGCCCAATGACCGGCAGCACGCACGGCATGAAGTTGAGCAGGAATCCCGCGAGGAACGCAGTGGGCAGAATTGCCCAACTCGACTGCTGCCCCGCACTCGTGCTGGTGGGCTGCAATGCCTCCAAATTCAGCGGCCCGGCTGCCGCGGCGGCGCCGCCCGTTGCGGCCGCGGCGTCTGCGGGCGTGGCGTCTGCGGGCACGGACGTGCCGGAGGGTGCCGAGTTGACAGCCAAGGCCGCGGCTTGCTTTGCAACCGAGTTGTAGGACGCATACGCCGCCAGTTGCAAAGGCTCGGGAGCCTCGTCCACCCCCTGCCGCGACACTTCCACCACGGCTCGGAACTCCGCGGCCGAAGGAACATCGCACGCCGTATCGGAACAGATCTGGAAGCCGATCAGACCGGCCAGTTCGTATCCACCTGGTGTCGCATCGGTGGGCACCTGGCACTCGACGCTCCACGTGACAGGCTGCTCATGGTACAGCTGGACCGGTTCCTCCTTAATTCCCGTGGGATGCTCCACGGGCGCCGCCGACGCCGTCACGGGGCCCCCTACCCAGCCAGTGGGCAGCTTCCCCACGAGCAGCGTAGGTTTCGAAACCAATTGCGGATCGCGCTTCGCGTAAGCGTAGACGTGGTAACCGGCCGTGGGCTCGACGGTGACCGACAATCGGACGACTCCGCCAGGTGCCACCGTTCGCGGCGAGATCTGCCCACGCAGGACGGCATGGACGGCCCGAGGCTGATAAGTAGTCAAGGGCCGCGTTTTCGACTCGCCAGCGTACTTTACCGCCACCGGCTGCCTGGTCACCGGAATGCACGCCGTGCTGCACACTTGCCCGCTATACTTCACGTCGAACTTCAACTGCGTCGGATCTTCGCCAGCGGGGAACTCGAACGGCGCGCTCCAGATTACCTCGTCCTCGTGATACTCCGACGGGACCGAAAACGCCTCCTGCTTGACTTGAGGTGGCTGGCTGGGCGTAAAAGGACGTGTCAAACGCACTCCGGACTGCGGTGCTACGGTCAACCGACTGGCGAGCGGCCCACCCGGTTTCTGGGTCATCGAATAGATGTGCCACGTCGGCGCCATCTCTGCCCGCACCGATAAGATCCCTTGGGTCGTGCCGGGAAAAACCGAGTATTCGCCCGATAGCGTCAACTCGTTGCCCTCGTCGGCATTTCCCCCGCCGCCGAGCTGATTCAGGATGCCTCGGCCCAGTGCCGGCAGTTCAAAAGTCTGCTCCACTCCGCCCTTCGGCGGATTTCCACTTCCGACCGGCGACGGAGGTTGCTGCGCCATAGCTGGGACGAAGCACAGCCCGCACCATCCCGCTAGCAAGAAACATAACGTCCACGCACTTCGATGCATGCCTGCACTCCCGTTGATTCGCCGGTCCGCGAGCCCCGCCATTCGGCCTTCGACGTCGGCAATGATTCTAGGTAACGACGCGCGAAAGGGTCAATCCAAGTCCCGTGCGGGCCACTCTCGAAGACGTCGGTTTCCCTGCGACACCGCGGTGTGGCTACAATGGCACACAACCCTGGGGCGGCTGACGAGCCGCCGAATCCCCCGCCTTCCTCCCCCACGGGAGCACGCCATGGTCCGCATGTCGAGCCTCGTCAGGTCCCGCGACCGGCGCAGCCGGCCCCTTCGGCCCGCTGAACAACTGTTGTGGCTGCTGCCCGTACTCCTGGGACTGACGAGTTGGCTACGTGGCGAGGAGACCGTCGACTTTAATCGCGATGTCCGGCCGATTTTGGGTAAGTACTGCCTCGCTTGCCATGGGCAGGATGCGCAAGAGCGGCAAGCGGGATTGCGGCTGGACGAGCCGTCGAGTGCCACTTCCGCGCTCGAATCCGGCGCTACGGCGATCGTGCCCGGCGATGCGGAGGCGAGCGAGGCAATTCGCCGCGTGCTCGCGACGGGTGACGAACGGATGCCGCCCGCGTCATTCGGCAAGCAGTTGTCAGATCGCGAATTGGCGACCCTGTCGGCCTGGATTCGCCAGGGTGCCCGCTTTGCTCAGCACTGGGCTTTCATGGCCCCGCGCCGTCCCGCGCTGCCGCCCGTCGCGGATTCGGGCTGGGCGCGGCATCCCATCGACCGGTTTGTTCGCACCGAACTGGACCAGCGAGGTATGGCTCCCGCCGAGCCCGCTTCCCGTCCGGCGTGGCTGCGGCGGGTGACGCTGGATCTAACGGGCGTGCCGCCCGCGCCGGAGGAGCTGGATGCTTTTCTCGCGGATGCCGCTCCGTCAGCCTTTGAACGCGTGGTCGATCGTCTGCTCGCCTCGCCACGTTTCGGCGAACACATGGCGCGCGACTGGTTGGATCTCGCTCGCTTTGCCGACACGCATGGTTATTTCACCGATCACGAGCGGTACATGTGGCGCTGGCGCGACTGGGTAATCCAAGCATACAACGACAACTTGCCTTTCGACCAATTCACGATCGAGCAGCTGGCCGGCGACCTGCTGCCGGATCCGTCCCGGGACCAGCGCGTGGCCACCGGGTTCAATCGGAACCACATGGTGACGGAAGAGACGGGAGTGATCCCCGAGGAATACCGCACGGAATATGTGGCGGATCGCGTGCGGACCACCATGTCGGTGTGGACGGGGTTGACGGCCGGGTGTGCCCAGTGCCACGACCACAAGTACGACCCGTTGACGCAGCGCGAATTCTATCAGCTGTTTGCCTACTTCAATAATTTGCCCGAGCAGGGGATCAGCGGTGGCCGCAAGAATGCCGCGCCCCTGCTCGACCTGGCCACTCCCGAGCAGACGGCTCGGATTGGCGAGTTGCAGGCGAAGATCGCGGCGTTGGACAAGCAGCTGGTCGCCCTGAAATCCGTACAGGCGGCGGGCAGCGGCACGGCCGCCGACGCGAGCCCGGCGACCGCCGAAGCGGATCCGGGACGGCGCGAGGAGCTGATGCGAGAACGCACAGCCTTGGCGGAAGAGCAATCCCGTCTCTCGGCTGCGACGTCCGTGATGGTCATGCAGGAGATGGACGCGCCGCGGGAGACATTCACGCTGGTCCGCGGGCAGTACGATCAGCTGGGCGAGCGCGTTACTCCTGGAACACCTGCCTTCCTGCCGCCGCTACCGGATGGTGCGCCGGCCAATCGGCTGGGGCTGGCCCGCTGGCTAGTCGATCCGCATCATCCGCTCACGAGCCGTGTGGCGGTGAACCGGCTCTGGCGTCACTTGTTCGGCCGTGGGCTTGTGGCAACGGTCGAAGATTTCGGGGTCCAAGGCGAGTTGCCGACGCATCCCGCGCTCCTCGACTGGTTGGCTGTGGAGTTTGTCGAATCGGGATGGGACGTGAAGCAGCTGATCCGGGGACTGGTCCTGTCGGCGACCTATCGTCAGTCTTCCCGTATCGATGCCGAGTTGCTGCGCCGCGATGCCCCGAATCACTGGCTGGCCCGCATGTCGCGGTACCGGCTCGATGCTGAAGTCATCCGGGACAGTGCACTCGCCGCCGCCGGATTGTTGGTGGACCGAGTGGGTGGGCCGAGCGTCAAGCCGTACCAGCCCGCGGACCTGTGGAAGCACATCACCTACGACACGAAGAACACACAGTATTATGTGCTCAGCACCGGCGAGGGGCTGTGCCGGCGCAGCCTGTACACTTACTGGAAGCGGCAGATTCCTCCCCCCACGATGCAGTTGCTCGACGCGCCTTCGCGGGAAACGTGTGTCTTGCGTCGTCAGCGGACGAACACGCCGCTACAGGCGCTGGCCCTGCTGAATGAGACGCAGTTCGTCGAGGCGGCCCGCGAGCTGGGGCGCCGTATGCTGGAGGAGGCTTCCGCGGATCGCGACCGCGTGCGTTTTGGATTCCGGCTGGTTACCGCGCGGTGGCCGGCCGAGCACGAGTTACACGAGCTGTTGGCCTTGCTGGGCGACGAACGAGCTGCCTTTCGGGCGCGGCCAGCCGCAGCTCGGGAGCTGTTGCAGGTGGGAGCGGTCCAGCGGCCTGTGGACGATGCGTCCGAGCTGGCTGCCTGGACGATGCTCGGCAACACGCTATTGAATCTCGACGAGTTCCTCACGCGCGAATGAGGGAGAGCCATGGACGACGCCATGCAAGCTGGTCGCCGCCGTTTCCTGCAATCGACTTCGGGCCTTGCGCTGGGGGCCGCTGCCCTGTACACGCTCGGCAACGGCTCGGCTCGCGCTCAAGACGGAGTCGCGGAACCCGCGACGGACCCGCTTGCTTCGCATTTCGCTCCGCGGGCGAAACGCGTCATTTATCTGTTCATGCACGGCGGGCCGTCGCAGGTCGACCTGTTCGATCACAAGCCGAAGCTGAAGCAACTCCACGGACAAGAGATCCCGCCTGAAGTGCGCGGCAGCCAGCGGCTGACCGGGATGACATCCAAGCAGGAGTCGTTGCCGCTCGTCTCGTCGAAATTCCGATTCGGCCAGCACGGCGGCTGCGGGGCCTGGATGAGCGAGCTGCTGCCCTGTCTGGGCGGCGTGGCGGACGAACTGTGTATCCTGCGCGCCATGCATACCGAGGCCATCAATCACGACCCGGCCGTCACCTACTTGCAGACCGGTCACCAGCTGCCGGGGCGTCCCAGCTTCGGGGCCTGGCTGAGCTACGGCCTGGGCAGCGACAACGAGAACCTGCCCGCGTTTGTCGTCTTGATTTCGCGGGGCAGTGCCGCTCGCCCCGCCGACCCGCTCCACGCGCGCTTGTGGGGCGCGGAATTCCTGCCGTCCCAGCACCAGGGAACGCAGTTTCGTACGGACGGTGAGCCGGTCCTGTTTCTGTCCGATCCGCCCGGCGTGGCTCGCTCGAGCCGCCGACGGATGCTCGACCGGCTCGCCGCACTCAATCGCCAGCACGCCGCATCCGTCGGGGATCCGGAAATCCTGGCCCGGGTCGCGCAGTACGAAAAGGCCTTCCGCATGCAGACGTCAGTGCCCGATCTGGTCGATCTCAGCCGCGAATCGGCCGAGACGCTGAACGCTTACGGACCGGATGCCGGACGCCCCGGCAGCTTTGCCTCGAATTGTCTCCTCGCACGGCGGCTGGTCGAGCGAGGAGTCCGCTTTGTCCAGCTTTATCATCGCGGCTGGGATCAGCATTACGACATCCCGTCCGACTTGCCGCTTCAGTGCCGCGACGTCGATCGCCCCTGTGCCGCTTTGATTCAGGATCTCAAGCAGCGCGGTTTGCTCGACGACACGCTGATCGTCTGGGGGGGCGAATTCGGCCGCACCGTCTATTGCCAGGGCAAGCTCAGCGATAACTATGGTCGCGATCATCACGGACGCTGCTTCACGATGTGGCTGGCCGGCGGCGGCGTGCGCGCGGGGACCCAGTACGGCGTCACCGACGACTTCAGTTACAACGTTGCCGACCAAGGTGTGCACGTTCACGATCTGAATGCGACTGTGCTGCACCTTCTCGGAATCGACCACACTCGACTCACTTACCGGTACCAGGGCCGTGATTACCGGCTGACGGATATCCACGGTCACGTTGTCGCACCCATTCTGGCGTGAGGCGAGGCGCGAGTGTTCCCCGATCTCGCGTCGACAAGGGGATGCGACACCTGCCATCTCAGTCGGCGCTATCTTCACGAGCTCTTCACAAGGCCGTCTTAAGTTCTCGCTCTGTCGCTGCTGGCGCGCGGCGAGATTTTTTGGAGTCAAAATCGATGCAAGGCGTGGAAAAAGCTCTGTTCGTCTGGCTGCTACTGCTGCTGACTCTTTGGGCCGAGCCGCTACGAGCCTGGTCCGAGGCCGGACATCACATTATTGGCGTCATGGCCTTTGAGCTGCTTACGGCGGAGGAGCAGCAGCGGCTGTTGGCACGGATCGAGCAGCACCCGCGGTTTCCCCAAGATTTCCGGCCCCCCGAGAGCGTCCGCGAGGAGGGGGCCCTGCAGCGGTGGCGCGTCGGCCGCCTGGCCTTCTGGCCGGACATCGCCCGCAACCAACCGGAGTTTCATCGCTCGACCTGGCATTATGAGCTCGGCGCGACGCTGATTCTCGGATCGGAAAACGACGTCCGAGTGCCCACCGCGCCGGGGACGCTGCCGACGACCGCTACGTTGGACACGCAAGAGCTGTATATTGCCCAAGCCGTGGACCTGTGCCGCCGCGTCGCAGCGGATCCTCAAGCGCCGGTCCCGGATCGGGCACTGGCCTTGAGCTGGCTGGGGCACCTGGTCGCCGATGCGCATCAGCCCTGCCATGCCGGTAGTCTCTATGCTGCGGGCATCTTCCCGGATGGCGATCGGGGTGCCAACGGGATTCCCGTTAAACAGGGTTACAACCTGCATTACTTGTGGGATGCGCTGCTCGGCAACCGCTTCGACGCCGGCGACACTCGGCGGCGCATCGACGAGATCACGCGCGACTCCGAACTGGCAGCATGGGGACGCGGTGCCGTGGAGTCACCCGACGGCCTCGAGCCGCAGACCTGGCTTACCGAGAGCCGGCAGCAGGCGCTCGTGGCGGTATATACGCCGCTGGTCCGAGAAACCGTGACCACGGCCTCGCGCGGGTTGACCACGCAGCTGACCGAGATTGACTTGCCGGCCGACTACCTGCGGCAAGCGGGACGCGTGGCGCAACAGCGTGCCAGCCAGGCGGCGTATCGTCTGGCCGCCGTCTGGCGGGAAGCTCTCACGCCAAGAGACTAGCTCACACCTGGTGGGTGCAAGCGACGCTCCAACCCGCCCCTGTAGCTACGTTCGCCGGAACCTGGGCGCAAGCGACGTGCCAACCCACCCCCTTCTGGCGAGACGGGGCTACGAGGCGAAAGGACATTCTACGCCCCCGCAGCCAGGTATTCCGCCAGAGCGGCGAACACCGACGCAGGTTGTCCGCCCAGCGAGCGGAGAAGGCTCGTGTCCAGCGCGCTGTAACGCGGCCGCGGGGCAGGGGCACCGAACTGTTCGGTCGTGATCGGCTCCACGTCGACATGCAGTCCGGCCTCGCGCACGATGACGCGGGCGAAGTCGTACCAGCTGAGCGGTGGCCCGTCGACGACGTGAATCAGGCCGCAGGCGTCCGAGTGGAGAAGGTGCAGCACGTTACGCACAAGTGAAGTTGCCGAAGTGGGATTGCAGACCTGGTCGTTCACCACGCGGAGCACCGGCTGACGCGCCGCCAGTCGCCGTATGGCCTCGACGAAATTGTTGCCGCGCGGCGAGTGCCCGTACAAACCACAGGTCCGCACCACGATGCTCCGGTCGTACTGCAGTGCCAATCGTTCGCCGCAGAGTTTCGAACGCGCATACACGCCTTGAGGTTCAGGGATATCGCTTTCCAGGTGCGGCACCGAGGCGTCATGCCGGCCGCCAAAGACGTAGTCCGTGCTGATCTGCACCAGACATCCCCGCACGAAGTCGGCAGCTTCCACCAGATGGGCCACAGCCGCCGCGTTGATCTGGAAGCAGGCTTCTTCGTCTGCCTCGGCCCGATCGACGGCAGTGTACGCTGCACAGTTGACGATAACCTGCGGCTGCTCCGCCCGGACCGCCTGCAATACGGCGGCGCGGTCGGTGATGTCCAACTGCGCGCGCGTCAGCCCCCGCACGCCATGGGGCCACTGGCGCTGAAACTCGAGCCCCAGCTGTCCACCGGCCCCTGCGATCAGCATTTTCATGGAGGTCGTTCCTAAACTCACCGCACATGAGCTTCGCGAATCGCAAGATCGGTCAGGGCGGGGCACTGGTGGAAGAGGCCGACGCCGGATCGGAGCCGACCTGCACCTCGTCCACGCCTTTCGCGACCAGACTTACGAGCGACTGCCCCGGCTTGGGCTGCAGTCGCGTGTCGGTCGTGACGACGTGCAGCCGCTTGCCATCGATGACGAATAACGGGATTGCTCGAACACCATAATGGGCTTGGAACGCGGCGAAGTCGAACGTGGCAGACAGCCGCGTGACCTTGATCGTGGCGCCCTGATCGATCGCCGTATCGATGTACTCGTAGGTCATTCCAGGCCCGAACAGCATCCGTCCGACAAGACGCGTCTGCCACGTCGAGGCCATTCGCGAGTGACGCGCTTCTTCCTTGGGTAACTGGAACACCTTGTCGCGACCGAACCATTCCCGAAACCGGGCGGCCGCCAGCGTGTTGACTTCGTCGTTGGAAGTCAAGGCCAGGAACCGGCCGAGGCCGCCCAAGTCCACCTCGTCGAGCAACTGCTGCGACAGGATATTTGCGAAGCAGGCGGTCAGTCCGCTTTCCCGCGATCGCCGCACCCGCGTGTAACGGGTGTCGACCAGCACGACATCAAACCCCTCCTTGACCAAGGTCGCGGCGATCGCGCGAGCCAGCTGGCTGGCACCGCCCAGTAACAGACCCTGAGCATCCGGTGTCGACAGGCCTAGCTGGCGGGCTACCCAACCGGCCGACAGCCCGTATACCGCGACGGTACCGAAGATCACGAGAAAGGTTGCCGGTGCGATCGCCGCTCCTTCGTCGCCCAGCCGCAGCGCGAACACCGACGAGACGGCCGCGGCCACGATGCCTCGCGGTGCCAGCCAGCTCAGGAAGCACCGCTCGGCCCACGTCAGCCCGCTGCCAATCGTGGATATCCACACCGCAGCGGGACGCAGGACCTGGATCATCGTCGCGACAAAGGCCGGCCCGCGCCAACCCAGGCTGGTCAGCGAGTCGAGGGGCATGCGGGCGGACAGCACAATAAACAACATCGCAATCAAGACGATGCTAAGATTCTCCTTGAACTCGATGATGCGGTGGACGTCGATGTGTTGCTGATTGGCCAGCGTGATCCCGAGCACGGTCACGGCCAGTAACCCCGCTTCATGATGGAGCAGATCCGCCCCCGTGAAAGTCACCACGACAAACATCAGCGTAATGGGATTCTGCAGGTAGTCCGGAATCCAGAAGCGGCGCAGAAGCGTCACCAGCAGCACGGCTGCGACGAGCCCCGCCGTCAGGCCGATGACGACGACCATCGCCTGGCCAGCCAGCGCGCTGCGCGTGGCCGTGCTGAACTCGGCCACGCGAATGGCGTCGGCCGCTTCGAATACCAGGAGCGCAAGCGTGGCTCCGATCGGATCGACAATGATTCCTTCCCACTTCGCGATGACCCCGGCGCGACCTTTGGGGCGAATATCACGCAGCAACGGTCCGATCACCGTGGGGCCTGTGACCGTCAGGATCGCGCCCAGTACCATCGCGACGGGGATCGGCAGTTGCAGCAGCCAGATGCCCGCCATGGTCGCTCCGCCCCACGTCACCAGGACGCCCACCGTCAGCAGCCCGATCAGCGACGCCCACGTGCCACGCAGTTCGCGAAAGCGCAGGTTCACGCCCCCCTCGAACAAGATCAGCGCCACCGCCATCGACACGAGCGGCAACAGCAGGCCTCCAAAAATCGCCTCAGGATCGATCCAGCCCGTGAGCGGGCCGGCCGTGAAGCCAACGAGCAGCAGCAGCAGGATCGCCGGCACGTTCAGTCGCCACGCGAGCCAGTGACCACCAATGCCGAGCACAAAAATGCTGGCCAGGACCGCGATCGTCTGTTGCGTTTCATCCATGGGAAACTGTATTTCCGAACAAGCTTCGGCCTGCCGAGTCGACGGTCGGGGCCGCGAGCCAGCGTCCAGCGAGCCCACCAGAGGGCGCCGAGTGGACCAGGGATTCTTACGAGATACAGCTTATCCAGCCACCGCGAATTCACCCAGGCCGCTAGGCCCTGTCTGAACCAGTGAGGTCTGCACCGCGTCTGTGTGCTAATCGACCAGTCCGGTCATGCGACGCGCAGAGGGGCGTGTCCCCCTCTTCCCGGTGCAGGGACGAAACGGCTGATGACCCTGCGTGCGCGCCGTTCCGCCAACGGATGCCGTTTTGCCGACTTGGTATCCCACTTGCGGTTCTTGGATCACCGAATGAAGTGCCCGGCCGGCTGACTAGGAGCAAAGCAGCATGAACGAGTCGTTGAATGGATATCCTGCCGACCGGGCGGACTTGCACGTGGCCGTTCCGCCCTGGTCGTACAACCCATCAGCCTGGAGCCAGCGTATCCCCTTGTGCCTCCTGGCGACGGTCGCCTGCTTGATCGCGACGCACATGGCCCTCTACCAGTGGCGGCTGATCGACTCCGTCTGGGATCCCGTCTTCGGCGACCAAAGCCGCAAAGTACTCGACTCGGACGTCGCCAAACAAATGGATGCCTGGATCGGCATCCCTGACGCGGCATTGGGTGCGCTGGCTTATCTCGGTGACGTCATTTTCGGCCTGGCCGGGTCAACGCGACGGTGGCAGTACCGTCCGTGGATGGTCATCTTGTTTGGCATCGACGTCATTCCGTTGGGGATCGTCAGCGCGGTGCTGGTGGTCCTGCAGGGGACGGTGGTGGGCCAGTGGTGTTTTCTGTGTCTGATCACCGCGGGGATTTCCCTGCTGCTGGTGTACTGGGCCTACGACGAAGTGTATTCGTCGCTGCTTTACCTGTACCGCGTCTGGACCCGCTCGCGAGACCGCAAGGAGGTCTGGGCCGCTCTGTGGGGATATCCCACGCCGCTGGCCGACAAAGTAGCTGCGGAAATCATTCGAAAGGCTGCGTAATGTGGGCGCGTGTGATCGAGTTCATGCTGGGCTGCTGGCTCGCCATCAGTCCTTTTGTTTTCCATCACGGCGATAACTGGCTGCGTTGGACGATCGATTGGGCTGCCGCCGTGCTGGTAGTCACCCTGGCGGTCCTCTCGTATTGGCCTCCGATGCGTCGCGCTCACTTAGGGACCGTGGC
>JBFWYF010000051.1:0-16613 GCA_050186685.1 Pirellulaceae bacterium | reverse complement strand
CCGGAGGCGATGCGGCGCAATCGGGTCGACCATGCCCGCCAGCGCACGGCGGCGAAGCGGGGCGGCCACGCCACGCGCGAGGAGCTGGACGAGTATCCTGGTGTCGACTCGACACGGGATATGGAATTACTGGCTCTGGACGAAGCCCTGGGTTCCCTGGCGCGCCACGACCATCGCAAGGCCGAATTGGTAAAGCTTCGCTATTTCGCCGGCTTCACGTTGCGCGAGGCCGCTGAGCTGTTGGGGATCTCGACCTCGACAGCCGACGCGGACTGGGCCTACGCCAAGGCTTGGCTTGCGGTCCGGCTGGGGCATTGACCGGCTCGTCCGATCATCGGCCGAAAATTGCCCAAAAATTTCGCGCGATCGATCGGGGATTCAGCACCGATTTTACGCATTGATGCATAGCGGACTCGGCGGTGCGCGGGAGAGCAAGCCGTCGGCAGGGCGGGAAAGCAGTCGCCCGCACCCCTAGGTCCTCGCCGCGGACCACCGAGCCACGTCGCACGGTTCCAGGACACGATTCGGTGAGGCACACATGCTGCGCTATCGGTGTGACGGGAAACGCGTTCAATTGTTTCGCGATGTAAACGGTCTGACCCAGGAAGCACTCGCCGTCGCCGCGGGCTACAGCGTCAAGACGATCTGGAAGGCCGAAGCAG
This sequence comes from Pirellulaceae bacterium, assembly GCA_050186685.1. GTDB lineage: Bacteria > Planctomycetota > Planctomycetia > Pirellulales > Pirellulaceae > CAZFLF01. The sequence goes on along the minus strand of JBFWYF010000051.1, from coordinate 15,951 downwards.
GCGGCATGCTGCGGCGACAAACGCTGGTCGACATTGCCGGCGCGCTGCGGGTCACGTTCGAGGACATTGTCGTGGAACGGCAGCTCGCGGCTACCGCGGAACAAACGATCGAAGCGAACAAGCGGCTCATCGCCGAGTCGCTGGAAGCCCTGATGTCTCGCGACCTGCGCGCGAGCCTGTCGCTCGTATGCCCCGACGCGGTGTTTTCGTTTCCGGGTCCGGCGAGCATTCCGTTTGCGGGAACCTTCTGCGGCAAAGCCAAGATACGCCGCTTTTACGAGATCGCGTTTCAGACGCTGCCCGACGTTCCGGCCGAGCTGCACCGGATTGTCGCGGACAAAGACTGCGCCGACCTGCACTTGTCGGTGACGCACCACAGCCGCGCCACCGGACGGACGTTTCGCTACCCCGTGTGCATCCACTTCCAGTTCAAGAATGGCCGCATTGCGTTCCTGCAGCAGCTGATGGACTATGCCTCGCTCATCGAGCAGTTCGCCGACGAGGGCGGCCCCTACCACGTGGAATAAGTCCATCGTTCCGGTTGCGTTCCTGTTGCGTTGCCGAGCGTCCAGTACGCTCTGGGGAAGCACATTCTCATATTCGTGGAAGGAAGGCTATGGACAAGTCCCGCGATGGGTCGTTGTGGATGCGCGCATTCAAGAAGTACGCGGCGGGCCGTGAGCGGTTGCGAGGCCGGCGCTCCGGGCTGCGGGCCGGCCAGGGACTCGAGAGGCTGGAAAGCCGCCGTGTCCTGGCGGGGGACCAGGACGTGGATCCGTTCGTCATCACCTCGCCCGCCGACTTGATCGATCCCAACGATGGTCAGATTACAATCCGCGAAGCCCTGATCAACGCCAACCAGAATGCCGATGCCAACACGATCACGTTCGCCGTCTCTGGGGAAGGACCGCATTCCATTCAAGTAAACTCGCAGCTGCCGACGATCCTCCATCCCGTAACCATCGACGGGTATTCGCAAGGGGCACACACACCCTCGGATCCTGCGGACGACGCATCGCCGAACAACCTGGGACCGGAAGCGGGCACGAACGCGGTGCTGAAGATCGAGCTGAACGGCACCAATGCCGGCGCCGCTCGCGGACTCGTGATCGTGGCCAACAACTGCATCGTGCGAGGCCTGTTGATCAACGCCTTCCAGATCGACGGGATCACGATCGATGGCAGCAACAACCGCATTCAGGGGAATTTCCTGGGCGTCAACTTTGCCGGGACGTCGGCTCTGGGCACCCGGCAAGGTGGTAACGGCATCGCGGTCCGCGGCGGAACAGACAACATCATCGGCGTCGAGGCGGACGGCAGCAACGACGCAGCCGAACGCAACCTGGTCTCGAACTTCTTCAGTGGGATTACCATCTACGGGCCATCCACGGCCACGACTGTAGCGGGCAATCTTGTCGGCACCAACGCCGCGGGAACCGCGGCCATTGCGAACACGCTTGGTGTCTCTCTCCTGACGGGTACCACCGACAATCGCATCGGCACTCGGCGCATCGATCCGACGATCTGGGAACGGAATATCATCTCGGGAAACATTGGTTTCGGCATCATTATTGGTGCGCAAACATCGGTCCTCGAATCGCACCAGGTCCTGCGCACGCAAATTACTGGCAACCGTATTGGCACCAATGTGACCGGCAGTCTGCCACTGGCAAACGGCGTGGGTGTCGGCATCAATTCCGGCGAGGACAACCTGGTCGGCGTCGACGCCCTGAACCTGGTGGATCCCGCGCTGGCTAACCTCATCGCGCACAATGGCGTCGGGGTATCGATCGGCTCGAACAATGCCGCGAATCCCGGTGTTCACACGGGCACTCACAATACCGTTCGCGGCAATTTCATCTACCAGAATTCTGGCCTGGGCATCGATCTCAATCAGAACGGGGCGGACGGTGTCACCGTCAACGATCTTAATGACCTGGACGGCGAAACGAACGATAAGCAGAATTTTCCGATCATCTCACTTGCCGCCGTAGATGACTCGCTGGGCGACGATCTCACCATTGCCGGAACGGTCACGCTCAACAGCACGAGCAACTCGAGCTTCACGGTGGATTTCTATGCGGGACGCGGCAATGACTGTACGACGTTCCTAGGATCCTGTTATGGCGAGGGCAAATATTATCTCGGCACGCTTTCGGTGACCACCGACGGTTCCGGGAATTCCACGGAGAGCTTTTCCTTCCCACTCCCCAATGTAAGCCTCGACCTGATCCGAGCCATCACCGCGACGGCGACGAACGCCGGCGGCAGCACTTCGGAGTTCTCACCAGCCTTCATGCTGGACCAGCCCCTGATGTTTGGCGATGGAGGCGCCAACACCATCAGCATACAGGGCAGCTCCGATCCAAGTGCTGTCGACATCGTCATGGACGGCCATTCCTTCTTGAGCGTGCCCAGCAGCAGTGGAGTGTATGTGCTGGCAGGCGATGGCGCGGACGCATACGAGGTGACCTTCGGTGACTGGAATGGGGAGGTCTTCATTCGTGATACGGGAGCCACCGGTAACGACTCGCTTACAATTTACGGCACATCGGAAGACGATGTGCTCGAGAAGCAGACGGGGTTCGTAAAGTGGCGTCCGGAAGGAACGCCCCCATTCCTTCCTTATCCGGCCGAAGTGGACTTTGCCGGCTTCGACGCAGGGGAATCGATCACCCTGGTGGCAGGCGAGGGGAATGACACCGTTCACGACCCGGGTGCGGATACCATCATCCTCGGTGGCCCGGGTGATGACACGATCGTCATCGATGCGACATCCGGAAGCGGAATTGTGGTCAACGGCGAAGGAGGGTCCGACAGCTATGTCATTTATCTGGGCCAGTTGCAGGGACCGGTGTCGATCACCGATTCGGGCGTCACGGGTGATGACGTGGTTCTGGTCCAGGGTACGCCCCAGGACGATGTCGTCTCGCTGGCCGGGTCGTCCGTCACGTCGGCGTCCGAATCGATCACCTTCTCCGCGACGATCGAGTCGCTGGCCGTGGACGCGGGCGATGGCAACGACTCCGTCGAAGCGTCGAATCTGAGCGGCAGCCTCCAGGAACTGAGCCTGTCGGGAGGCACGGGGACCGATTCCTTCGTGCTGACCGATATCGGCACTTCCGTCAATGCCCTGACCGTGGACGGGGGCTCTGGGACCGACAACGACGTGGTGCAAGTCTCGGGCGAACTGCCGCCCAGCGTCACGGTTACCAATGTCGCGCCCCAGGCGGCCGTCGCCGGTCCCGGACTGGGTGTTCCCGGACAGCCCCTGGCGTTCTCCGTTTCAGCAGCCGATCTCCTGGCCGACGATCAGGCCGCCGGTTTCACGTACCTGGCGTCGTGGAGCGATGGGCTCAGCCAGACCATCGGCAGGTCCCCAGGCAACGGCAGCGGAATGTCTCTGGTTCGCAGCTTCAGCGCGCCCGGCGTATTCACCGTCCAGCTCACGGCGACCGACCAGTCCGGCGCGACGAGCCCGGTCGCGGAGCTTCAACTGGAGATCGTCTCTGTCCTGTTACAGGATGGTGTGCTCCTGGCAGGCGGAACCACGGGCGACGACCAGCTGCGGTTTCGGCACCGCGATGGACACCTCTCCGTGCGGCTGAACGGCAGCGAACTCGGATTATATCCCACCCCGGATCGGCTCATCGCGTACACTCTCGCGGGCGATGACACGATCGACGTAGCCGACAGCGTCCACCTGGACGCGGAAGTCCATGCAGGTGGCGGACGAAACACCGTTCGCACAGGAAACGGCGACGATGTGATCACCAGTGCGGAAGGAAACGACGATATCGACGCCGGTGGCGGCCACAATGTCGTGAACGCCGGGTCGGGCCGTAACACGATCCGCACCGGCAGCGGCGACGACTCCGTAACAACCGGCGATGGCGACGACGACATCGACACCGGCAGCGGCAACGATTCGGTCTTCGCGGGCCATGGCCGTAACCAGGTCGATACCGGCAGCGGCGACGACTCGGTGACGGCGGGCGATGGCGACGACGACATTGACACCGGCAGCGGCAACGATTCGGTCTCCGCGGGCCATGGCCGTAACCAGGTTGAAACCGGCAGCGGCGACGACTCGGTGATGACTGGCGATGGCGACGATGACATCGACTCAGGCAGCGGCCACGACATCGTTCTGGCCGGAGCGGGCGACGATACGGTATCCGCGGGCTCGGGAGACGACCTGGTCGTCGGAGCGGATGGCCGAGACCTGCTGATCGGAGACGAGGGTCGCGACCTGCTGTTCGGCGGCCGAGGAAGTGACGTATTGCGAGGTCAGTCCGGTGACGACATTCTGATCGCGGGCTTCACGGACTTCGATGCGGACCTTCCCAAACTGGTTCTTCTGGCGTCGGAGTGGCGCAGCAGCGCCGCCTATGCGACTCGCGTGGCCCATGTCACGAGTGGCGGCGGTGGCCTCGCGGGCCACGGCGTGCGGCTCGATTCGACTACGGTCCACGACGACGGGGCGTGCGACATCCTGCGCGGCGACAGCGGCCGCGACTTGTTCTTCGCTCACTTCGCGGCGGGCCATTCGGACGACGACGACCGCGATGGCGGGATCGAGAACCTCGTTCTGATCGATTGAGGCGGGAAAATGGATTCTGGGGGCGTATTCTGTGGGAGGCCCGAATTATGGGCAGTGGATACGACGTGACGACTCCGAGCGGAGCGGACCAGGAGGTGTTCGAAGCCGCTCGCCGGCTGGAATCGCCCGACGAGCGACTGGCCTTGGTGCGCCGGATGTGCGGAGGGGACGCCGGCGCCGAGGCCCGCATTGTGGCTTTGCTGCGCGCGCACGACGCAGCCGGGCGTTTCCTCGAATCCACGCCTCCCGAAATCGCCAATCTGGCCGGCGCGGCCCACTCCACCCTGGTCGAGTCGCCAGGGGACGAGATCGGCCCCTACAAGCTGCTGCAGGAGATCGGGCACGGCGGGATGGGCGTCGTTTACATGGCCGAGCAGTGCCGGCCCGTCCGGCGGCGAGTGGCATTGAAGATCATCAAGCCCGGCATGGATTCGCGCGAGGTGGTCGCCCGCTTCGAGGCCGAGCGACAAGCCATGGCCATGATGGATCACGCTCATATCGCTAAAGTGCTGGACGCCGGTACCACCGCGAGCGGCAGGCCGTTCTTCGTGATGGAACTGGTGAAGGGCATTCCGATCAATCGGTATTGCGACGAACAGCGTTTGTCTCTGCGCGAACGGCTCGAACTGTTTGTTCCCGTCTGCCAGGCAGTCCAGCATGCCCACCAGAAGGGAATCATCCATCGCGACCTGAAACCCTCGAACATCCTGGTCGCTCTGTACGATGGCCGGCCCGTGCCCAAAGTAATCGACTTCGGGGTCGCCAAAGCGACCAGCCAGAAGCTGACCGACAAGACGATGTTCACCCACTTCGGCCAGGTGGTGGGAACGTTGGAATACATGAGCCCGGAACAGGCGAGCGTGAACCAACTGGATATTGACACCCGGAGCGACGTCTACGCGCTGGGCGTCGTGCTCTATGAACTGCTGACCGGGACCACCCCGTTGGATCGGCAGCGCCTCGCGTCGCTGGCTTTTGACGAGTTGATGCGGATCATCCGCAGCGAGGATCCGCCGCGTCCCAGCATGCGCATCAGCTCGACGAATACCTCGCCCGAGACAGCGGCCTGCCGCCAGCTGGACCTCAAGAAGCTGAACCTGCTGCTGCGCGGCGAGCTGGACTGGATCGTGATGAAGGCGCTCGAAAAGGACCGCAATCGCCGCTACGAATCCGCGAACGGCCTGGCGGCGGATCTGCAGCGGTATCTGAATGACGAACCGGTGACCGCCTGTCCGCCGTCGGCGAGTTACCGGTTCCGCAAATTCGCGCGCCGCAATAAAGTGGCCTTGGCCACCGCGGGAACCGTCGCCGTAGCGCTGATCGCGGGCACCGCCGTGAGTGCCTGGCAGGCCGTGCGGGCGACCCGCGCGGAGGTCCGCGCTCGAGCGAACGAGTCCCGGGCTCTGGCCGAAGAAACACGCGCGCGGCGGGCGGAAGCCAAGGCCCTCGCGGCGGCCGACGCCGAACGGACAGCCAAGCAAGCCGAATCCGCGCAGCGCGAGCAGGCGGAGATCAACTTCAAACTCGCACTCGACGCCGTCGACCGCTCCTTCGTCCAGATCAGTGAAAATCCTCGGTTGCAAGCACACGGCTTGGAACTCCTGCGCCGCGACCTGCTGCAGACCAGCAAGGAGTTTTACGAACAGTTTATAACGCAGCGCCGACAGGATCCGGAACTGCGCCGCGAGTTGGGACAGGCCTACCTCCGCCTGGCTGACATTCACCAGGCCCTCGGCGAGCCGGCTGAAGCGGTCAGCCTCTACGAACTGGCAAGGAATGTGCGCGAAGAGCTGCTGCGCGAGAATCCGGCCAATGCGAACCTCGAACGCGATCTGGCTCAAAGCCTCACCCTGCTCGGCGAGACGCTCCATGAACTGCGGCAGTACGACGAAGCCGAGAAGATCTTTGCGCGTGCGCTGCAGATTCAAGAAAAGCTGGCGCAACGCGCACCCCACGACCTGACCCTCCAGTCATACGTGGCCGGGACGGTCTACGCGATCGGCCATGTGTATCTCCAGACCAACCGTCTGAACGAAGCGCTCGAATGCTTCACCCGCTCGCGTCACTTGGCCGTCCAGCTGCGTGAACAGGCTCCCGAGAAGGGAACCGACTATGTCGTGAATTCCATCGAACACGACGAGCCGGATAAGAATGAATTGGGGTACTTCTTGGCGATATGCTTGCACGAGCTGGGCTATGTCCAGTCAAGACTGGGTAATCACACGGAGGCTCAAACTGCCTTTGACGAAACACTACACGTCATTGAGAAACTCCCGACCGAGGGCCCCGCGGCCTTGAAGTTTCAGCTCGCCATGAGCCACGCAGCAAATGATATGGCGGTGACCTATGCCAGCCAAGGTCAGCTTGCCGAGGCAACAAGATTATTCGAATTGGCCATCTCCGTTCGCGAAGCGATGGCCCTTGCTCATCCTGATGTCCCTAGCTATCGAGACGGATTGGCACACCTATACCTGAATTTGGCAAGATATCATGAATCGTTCGGCTTAGCCGAGTGTACCCCGTGGTATGAGAAAGCACTCGACATTAGACAATCATTAGTCCGGAGCCACCCGAACATCGGCGAGTATAGGCACGGCCTCGCGACCGCTCAGAACTACTTTGCCATCTACCATATGAAACAGAAGCAGTACGGCCAGGCATCACGGTTGTTTAGCGATGCTCTCTCCCATTGGGACGCATTATCAACCGCCCACCCGGACTTCTTTGACGCCAAGGCAGGCCTAGCCAATGCCTGCGTCAATCTTGGCGATACTCTGCGACTCATGAATGGCATGAATGATGAATCTCTTCGGCTGTATGCGCGGACAATCGCGATTCGCGAGGAGCTCGTTAGAGACGATCCGAACAATCCCGATCGTTACCACCATTTGGTTCTTAGCTATTCCGACCAAGACGTAACCGACTTACGTGACCCGTTGCGAGCCATCGAGTTGGCGGAGAAAGCCGTCGCCCTACGACCGTCTCATGCGAAGTACTACTACGGACTCGGCCTGGCACAGTTACGTGCCCGAAGGTTTTCCGACGCCGTGACAACATTTGAGAAAGCCGCGTCACTATCCGCCATCTCGCCCGCCCCGATAGATATTCTGCTATCGATGGCCTACTGGCAGCTCGGCCACAAAGAAAAGGCCAGACAAGCATATCATCGGGCAACAAGGTCGCAGGAGAAGAACCCCAACATTAGCTTTTCCAGGCACGTCGAAGAGGCTACTGCGATGCTGGGCATCGAGCCATCGAAAGTCGACTGAATTTCCCTGAGATTCAAGCGCGCCGGTGGGGCATGCCGCCAAGCAACTTCCCCACCGGCGGAGCATCGTCCGGGCGGACCGGTCTGCCCACCCGGCTCGATGTATGCCCATTCTACGCAGGCCGGCCTCACCTCGGGAGATCCACATGAACGACCGCCGACCGCGCTCACCGTCCGCACGCACGCCTCGATCCTCGCCCGCCGCATCCCGTGTCGGTAGTGCCCGACGCTTACGGCGCGCCTCCTATCGGCCTGGGCTGGAACGGCTCGAAGAGCGGACGGTGCTGGCCAGCTGGACGATGCCGTTCCCTACCGGCGCCGACACCCCCGACATTCGCCGCAACGACGTCTGGGATCAGGCCGTCGATGCGGCCGGCAACGTCTATGCCCTCGGCGAATACTACGGCACGATCAACTTGAACCCCCGGGGACCGGGCGCTCCGGTGGAGTTCACGAGCAGCCCTCTCGATGTGTCCGATCTGTTCCTTACAAAATACAATGCCGCCGGCGAGCTGATCTGGGCACGGACATTTGCCGGCCCCGGCTGGAACACTGGCCAGGCCCTCGCGCTGGATGCCGCCGGGAATGTGTTTGTAAGCGGCTATTTCGAACACACCTCGCGTTTCTATGCCCCCACCGGTCCCCTTGGTCCCACGCTGAACGACGCCGGACGAGTCGACGCCTTTGTGGCGAAACTGGATACCGACGGAAACGTCCTTTGGGCAACCTCGCTGGGAGGCTCCGAGTCCGATGTAGCGGAACAAGCCGGCCTGATGGTCGATCCCACCGGCAGCCAGGTGTGGGTTACGGGACATTTTGAGGCGACGGCCAGTTTCGGCAGTTTCACGCTGACCGCGCCAGGCACCAACATCGCCGCGTACGAGACGCCCAACGAAGTGTTCGTGGCTCGGCTGGACGCCACGACGGGCCTCGTCGACTGGGCTGGCCAGCTGGGAGGCACAGGCGACGACAAGGGCTACGGCCTGGCCGTCGATAGCGATGGCCAGGTATACGTGACGGGCAACTTCACCGGAACCGCCGACCTGGATCCTGGCCCTCAGGTGACGATCGTCACCAGCGCGGGCAGCACCGATATCTTTCTCGTGGCGCTCAATCCGTCCGGCGGCTTCGTGTGGGGTAAGCGGTTTGGAGGCGCGAGCGGCGACACCGGTTCGCAACTCGCGACGCAGGGAACGGGTACGAATCGCACAATTCACCTGCAGGCGCAGTTCGAAAGCGGCACCGTGGACTTCGGCCCCGGCTCGGGAATCACCACGGCCACCGGCAAATCGGCGATTGTCGATTTCACCGCGGGGGGCACGTTCCTTTCGGCAATGGGACTGGGCGCATACATTTCGGGATTCGATTTCGACGACGCGGGCAACGTGTATACGACCGGAGGGTTCCTCGGCACCGTGGATTTCGACGCCCAGGCTGGAGTGTACCCGCTTTCCAACGCCGGTCCCACAACGACGGCCAACACGGACGTCTTTGTCGCCAAGTACGATGCCAACAGGAATCTGGCCTGGGCGCGGCGTCTCGGTGGGTCCCTGCGCGATTATCCCCACAGTCTCACCTTCGACGGCCAGGACAGTGTCTATGTGACCGGCGGCCTGAACCGATCCGACGACGTTCCGGTCCTGGCCGATTTCCCGACCGGCGATGTGCTGACGACGCGCGGCGGTTTTCTGCTCAAGTTGACCGAACTCGGCGATCGTCAACTCGACGTGGGCACGGTCAGCGGCCTCGTGTTCCACGATCTCAACGGCAATGGCGCCAACGACGACAATGGGGCCACGGTGGCGCCTCCCGTGCCAGCCGTGTACGCCGATTTGAACCAGAACGGCACGCTGGACGCGGGCGAGCCACAAGCGATTCCCCACGCTACCGGACTGTATAGTCTGAACGGCCTCGGACCGGGTACTTACGTGATCCGCCAGGCGGTTCCCGCGGGTTGGACCGTCACTGCACCGGCGGCCGGGTACCACACCGTGACCGTCGATTTCACATCCGGAACGGATCCCGTTTACCCGAACAAGGACTTCGGGGACCTCTTGCCGAACCCCACCAAGTTCTACGTCGTCAACGACGATACGGCCAACCGCACCTACGAATACACGGGTACGGGCGGCTCGATCGAAAACTACGCGATCCACAGTGGCAACTCGTCGCCCCGCGGCATCGCCAGTACGGCGGCAGGAAATCGCGTCTGGATCGTCGACGCCAACCGGAAAGTCTATGTCTATGATACGGCCGGAGTGCTCGTCGGCTCCTGGACCGCCGGCAGCATGGCGTCCAATGCCACACCCGAGGGAATCACCACAGACGGCAACCATGTCTGGATCGTCGACAGCAAGAGCGACAAGGTGTTCAAGTACAACGGCGCGGCCACGCGAGTCTCCGGAAGCCAGAATGCGAGCAGCAGCTTTACGTTGAACATCAACAATCGCAATCCCAAAGATCTTGTCACGGATGGCACGTCCTTGTGGGTCGTCAACGACGGAACGTCCGACAGGGTGTTCAAGTACACGATCTCCGGTTCGCTGATCGGCAACTGGTACTACGCCTCGGGCGGCTTCTCGTCCGGTAGTCCCACCGGGATCACCATCGACCCCAGCCACGTGTCCGATGTCTGGATCCTGGATAGCACAGCCGACCGGGTTTTCCGCTTCGCCGGCGCCGCATCGCGGACGTCGGGAAGCGCGACGGCCTCCGACTCGTTCCCACTAGCCAGCGGCAACTCCAATCCGCAGGGGATCGCGGATCCGCCACCGCCGGGCTCGTCGCCATCGTCGGATGTCGCAGCCCTCGCACCGGCCGCCGCGGAAGCGCTTGCCACCGACCACGTCCTGGCCGACTGGCGTATTGTGGCCCCTGGGCACGCGCATTTGGAATTCGCTCGCGGGGCCCAGAGCCCTGCGACTACGGCGGTTGGCGAGGCCGCTCGACCGGTATCCCCGACGGCGCAGGAGGAGCAGCCGGACGGCTTCACGAAGGCGCGGCACTCCCGCGTGGGCGATCATGGGCCGAGTTCGCAGTCCGAAACGCCGCGCAGCCGAACTGGACCGCGGACCTGGCGGACCAAGCCATCCGGGCAGGACGTCGACGAGCTGTTCCGCGCACTCGAATCCGCGCCGAGCGACGGATAGTCCGGATAGCGTTGGCGCGGATATCCTTCAACGCCGCTAGGGCGGCGTCTGGCGACTTCCGCTACGGATGGAGAAGAGGGGGCGAAGCGGGGTACTCGCTTCGCCCCCGTCTCTTTCGGACACCACGGAAGTCTTACGACTTCCGCTACTGAGCCCGGTCGGGGCGGTTGCCGCTCCCTGCGGATTTCGTGTGCTAAAGTTGGATAACGCTTATCTGGAGGTATCTCATGCTGTCCAACGTCGGCGGAAGCTCCCTCACACCCTACATGGCGCAATTCGTCCGCCGGCGCGAGGAGCAGTCGTCGGGCAAGTTCGCAGCGATTGTCGATTCGTTGCGATCCGACGAATCGGCCGCTCAGGCCGCTGCCGATCTGGAGATCGCCAGTCAGTTCAAGGCGACGGCGCCCCGTCGCGACGAGGTACTCGCCGATGCAGAGCAGATCCGCGATTCCGTGCAAACGGGTGCGCCGGCGACGGACGCCGGACAGGTCGCCGCCGTCGTCGGCCAACTGGCCGCCAGCGTCTTGCACCAGGCCGAGATCGCCCGCCTGACGCAACTTTATTCTCGGCGCTGAGCGACACGGATAGTCCGCGTGGCGCTCGCACCACACAAGTCTTACGACGTCGCTGAGGCAGTGTCTGGTGACTTCCGCGACGAATGGGGATAGGGGGAGAAGCGGGGTACGCGTTTCGCCCCGTCTCTTTCGGGCATCACGGAAGTCTTACGACGCCGCTGAGGCGGCGTCTGGCGACTTCCGCTACCGTGCCTGACGCTGGTTCGCCGATCGCATGCGGCTCGTACCCCTCTCCCGGTTTGTTCTGCTAGAATCCTGCGCGGCAGGCATCCCCGGGGGCTGTGGAACAACGAGGAGTACCGCATGCATTTGTCGACTCGTGGCGTCGTATTCGCCCTGGGCGTCTTCCTGCTTGGCACGAGCCGACCGCGAGCGGCCGACGACGCGGTACCGCCGTCCGCGACAAAGCCGGATGCGACGCCTGCTCCATCGGGCCTCGATCTGCAGGAATCGGAAGCGACGCTCACCGTGACGTCCAGCGGGCGTCCCGTCTTGGTCTATAACAAGCAGCCGCCGCCGGTGCCGGACGGGATCGCCGCTGCCTACGCCCGTAGCGGTTTCCTGCATCCCGTGTTCTCACCCGGCGGAAGCGTCGTGACGGCCACCTATCCATTCGACCACCCGCATCAGCACGGCGTGTTTTCAGCCTGGGTCAAGACCACCTACGATGGGCGGCCCGTGGATTTCTGGAACTTGGCCGGAGGCACGGGGCGCGTGTTCCACGAGCGAGTCGTGTCCCGCTTCACGCGCCGCGACGCGGCGGGCTTTGAAGTCGACCTGCTGCATCGATCGGAGGCCCAACCGCCGATCGATATTTTGCGGGAACGCTGGAAGGTCACCGTGCTCGACACCGGCTCGTCCCATCGCTGCTTCGATCTGGAAACCGTCCAATCGGCGCTCACCGACTCACCGCTCGTGATCAGCCAGTACCATTACGGAGGAATCGCGCTGCGCGGGCCCGTACGGTGGCTCGCCGAGAACGATAGCGACGCGCGGCGTCGTCCGGATTCTCCGCGCGAACCCAGCCGGATCGTCAACAGCCTGGGTTCCGACCGGATCCAAGGCAACCACCAGCACACCCGCTGGGTAGCGCTGACCGGCACGATTGACCAGAAGCCGGCGACGATCGCGGTGCTGGTGCATCCCCAGAACTTCCGAGCGCCGCAGGCCGCACGGCTGCATCCCTCCAAACCTTACTTTGTTTTCTCGCCGTGCGTCGATGGTGAGTTCCGCATCGATCGCGAGCACCCGTTCCAGAGCCGCTACCGGTTTCTGGTCACCGACGTCCCGCCCGATGCGGCCTGGATCGACGAACAATGGCGAACGTGGTGCGAACCGTGAACCTTCCCCGGCCCTGGCAACTTGCCTGATCTTGTCATGAGCGCGAATACCGAATATCGATACAACCGACTCACCTGGTCGGAGATGAACGACGCCATCGAACAACAGAAGCTGGTCATCCTGCCCACCGGATCGACCGAGCAACACGGGCGTCACTTGCCGCTGGATGTCGATGTATTGCTGTGTGAATCCGTCTGCCTGGAAGTCGGACGGCGATCGCCCGACAAGGTGCTCGTCCTGCCGCCGATCTCGTACGGGCTGAACCTGCACCACATCGATTTTCCGGGCACGATCCACATCGAGCCCGACGTGTTCATCGCCTTCTGCCTGAACATCACTAAGAGCGTCGCCTATCACGGCTTTCAGAAGATCCTGCTCGTCAACGGGCATGGCTCAAATGCGCCGCTGATCGATCTTGTCGCGCGCAAAACCGTGCTGGAAACCCAATCGTTGTGCTTTGCGACCGGCTACTACTGGTTCCTGTTGCAGGAGTTCGAGAAAGTCCGCGAGTCGGAAGTGATCGCCCATGCGGATGAGTTCGAAACCTCGCTGTATTTGCACCTGGCGGGCGACCGAGTGCAGATGGACAAGGCGGTGAAGGACGACGACCGCCGGGGAAAATTCGTAAGCAGCGACAGCACGGCGAACTACGGCGTGCGGTTCAACGACTTCTGGGGACGCTGGACGCGGACGGGAGTGCACGGCGATCCGACGAAGGCCACTGCCGAGAAGGGTCGCGTAATCTTCGAGGCCGCCGTGCACGGGCTGACGGAGCTCGTCGATGAACTGCGGGCGTGGCCGATTGAACGACGCGCGGACATGCACCGGCATCCGGTCCAGACACAGGTGCGGTGGGGTTAGACTGGGCAGGCAAAAGCCGCTACCCAGGGCGGCGTTCCGCGGCTGTCGCCGCCACGTTGTGCCCTGGGTTGGCATTTTTTAGCGCCTTCGACGTAGCGACGGCAATCGCTTCCCGGAACTCTTCCTGACTTGCCAGTGCCGCTGCCACTTCGCAAGTTTCGTGCTGGGACAAGTTGTTTCCTCAAATGTCACCTGGCTTGCGTGGCAGCGGATTTCGGCCCTATTCTGTGCGCTCGGAATCACCACCAACCGGTCCATTTTTCAGGGTTGATCCGCCATGCCGACACGCGGTTATTTGGGCATTGATGCAGGTACGCAGGGATTGACGGTGCTGTTCACGGACGAGTCACTGCAAGTGATCGCCGTGGGTGAGGCCCGGTATGATATGCGGTCTGGACTCGAGGCCGAATGTTACGAGCAGTCGCCGGAGGATTGGGTGGCAGCCTTGCAGGCCGCGATGAACGAACTGCGGTCCCGCCTTCCCGGTGGTGAGGCACTGGGCGAAGTCCTGGCGATTGGCATCTCGGGCCAGATGCACGGCGAGGTCCTGGCCGATGCGGAGGCCCAGTCGCTCGGTCCCGCGCGTCTGTGGTGCGACAGCCGCAATGAAGCGGAGGGGCAGGAATTGACCGCCGCGTTCGGCGTCAAGATGCCGAAGCGAGCCACGGCATCCCGCTGGCTCTGGACCATGCGCAACCAGGCCGAAAAGGCGCGCCGAGCGCGGCACCTTACCACGCCCGCTGGTTGGATCAGCCACGTGCTCACCGGCCAGTGGATACTCGGCATCGGCGATGCCTCGGGCATGTTTCCGATCGATCCGTCGACGCTCAACTACGATCGACATTTGCTCGGCAAGTTTTCGTCCGTAGTCGGAGACCAGCCCGTAGCGCCGCTGGAAAAGTTGCTGCCCACGGTACGCAAGGTCGGTGAAGACGGGGGAACACTCAACCCTGCGGGGGCGCGACTGCTCGGCTTGGCCGCCGGCATACCGGTGGCACCGGCCGAGGGGGACCAGCCCGCCGCGCTGGCCGGCTCGTTGATCGCCGACACGGGAATGGTGTCGGTCAGCTTCGGAACTTCCGTGTGTGCCAACAGCGTCGGCGATCGCCCCTTCCGGGGAGTCAGCCGGGGTGTCGACCACTTCTGCGCCGTCGATGGCAAGCCGATCAATATGGTGTGGCTGCGCAACGGCACGACGTTCATGAACAGTGTGATCGACATGTTTGCCGGAGTCCTGGGCGGCGATCGTGCCGCTGGATTTCAGGCGGCCATTCCCCAAGTTCTCGCCACGCCGCCCGACTGCGGAGGCCTGCTCGCCCTGCCGTTCATGGATGACGAACCGGGACTGGATGTCGCCCGCGGCGGTACGGCGATGCTGATCGGACTGACCGCGGACAACGCCAGGCCGGGGCCAGTCGTCAAAGCCGCCCTGCTCAGCACCATGTTCAACTTGAAGCTGGGCAGCGAGATCCTGGACCGACAAGGATACCCCCGCCGGCAGCTCGTCCTGTCGGGTGGATTGGCCAGGACCCCCGAGTTGTCCCAGATACTGGCCGACGTGTTTGAGACTCCGGTCAGCCTGCTGGCCAGTGCGGCGGAGGGCACGGCCTGGGGCGCCGCGTTGATGGCCAAGTTCCGTCACGAGAAGATCGCCGGCAGTGCCCAGAGCTGGGGCGACTTCCTGAGCCGCCATGCCGGGGGCGACGGCCGGCGTTTTGCCCCTCATCCGGCTGCCGCCTCGGCCTATGCCGCCGTCTATCGCCGGTACAAGCAGCTCGTCGGGCTGCAGGGTCAGTTGTCTGCTGCCGTACGTGGCTGAGTGTGGGCTGCTTTCACGACCTTTTTGGGTGGCATCGCCGTGCTCCTTGCGGTAGGATCTCCGGCGTGCCACTCCCCGGGGGGTGGTCCAGCCCGACGTCACGCCCGACCTGATGCCTGCCCCACGGCGTGGAAGGATAAGTCCCATGCGCTCGGTGAACCGGCTCTTGATCTGTCCGTTGCTCCTTCTGGTTCTTCCGGGAGCGAGCGGCGCGGAACCCGCGCTGCTCCCTCCGGACCTGCCGCCCGAGCAGGCGATTGACCACTATCTCGACACGCGTCTGCAGCAGGTTGGCATCTCCTCGGCGCCTCCGGTCGACGATGCAGATCGGAAGA
>JBFWYF010000050.1:0-16632 GCA_050186685.1 Pirellulaceae bacterium | reverse complement strand
GATGCGTTGGCGCAGCGCGTTCGCACTGGCATCCCATCCGGCCGGAGAGGCGACAAACACCTCCGATACCGTTTCCACATGGCCGTCGAGATATGACGCGTTGCATACCCGCCCGCCGTGGCGGAAATGCGAGAACGGAGCGGCAAACGGATCCTGAGGCCCGAGGATGTAGAAGTTCTCGGTGGCCTTCAGCCGAGGGTCCCCCGACCACGGCAGCTCGATGCGGCCGGCGTCGGAGAACGCCACGGTGCGGCTCGTCGCAGCAAAGTCGGCTAAACGCTTCACGACCGCCACCGGCGGGCTTGGCCAGCGGGAGAAGTCGACCGCTCCCAGATTCTGGTTATAGCCGTACCCCCCTGTGGCTCCGTCGTACAGAAACTCGAGTTGCCCCTGAGCCAGCGAAGGACAATGGAAGACCGTGGTATTGTTCTCGATGAAAGGCGCCAGAAAGCCGCCGGTCCCGTCGACCTTCTTGGTCGTGTAGTTCACCACGCCAAACCACGTGGCCTGCAGAGCCCCCACGGAAGGAAGATTGGCCGGTGGCAGCACGCGATGCGTGTCATGGTACAGCAACATCGCGAGCGTGTTCTGCTTCAGATTGTTGGCACACTGGATCCGCCGAGCGGCCTCGCGAGCCGCCTGCACCGCCGGCAGCAGCAGAGCTACGAGTGTCCCGATAACGGCAATCACAACCAGCAGTTCGACCAGGGTGAACGCAAGGCGATGGGTGCGCACAGAGTCTTCCTTTATGACATGGGCTGACCGAGTAAAACCGCCGTGTGCCAGCCCCAGCGCACGATCGCGGTGGCCTGGTATCGAGGCCGAGCGAATCCGGAAAGGAACGAGTCCGCTTCCACGGCAGGTCTGGCTCGACATCACGCGGATGCCTCACAGTTGCGGCCCAGCGCAGGAATTCCGCCTGCTTCCGCCGTGGAGCTTCAGGTTGCGACATCGAACGCACAGCAAAACCGTACGCACGGAATGTCTGGATCATCGCGGCCCATTGTCCATCCCGCGTGGACACGGCAACCGGAAAACTGGTAGGTCTTCTGACTTCTGACTGGGAGAACTGCCGGCCTTCTCACCCGGAGCAGCCTTGGAGGGCCGGACCGAACGATGGCACGCGACAGAAGGCAGTCTCCGCAGGCCGCGACGGATCGCAAGCCTTGTCAGTTACAGCGGCGGGGCCGTCCCGGTCTTGCACCGGTGTTCCCTGTTCGTCGGTCCCGCAGCTGCGGCGACCGACCACCAGCTTTCAATCTGACCGCCCGATCTTATCCGCGAATCGCGGCCTGTCCAGAGCTGCTGCTCCGATTTACCACATCGCCCGAGCCGGCTAGGCTCTGTGGTCGGTTATCCCACGGCCCAAGGCGAGGGCGGAGTTCCCTCGCGTCTCGCCTGCCGATACCGGTTAAACAACCTGTCTCAGCAAGAAGTTTAACAGTGGAAGAGGCACGAGACGGATGGCAACCACGCATAACGGCTACTCACCCGCACTCATCGAAGCCTGTGTCGATAACACAGCCACCGCACTGGCCGCGCAGCGGCTGGGCGTCGGACGCATCGAGCTGTGTGCCGACCTCGTGGAGGGGGGAATTACGCCGAGCGCGGGCATGATCGAAGTCTGTCGCCGCGAGCTCGAACTGCCGATCTTTGTCATCATCCGTCCCCGCGGCGGAGATTTCTGTTACGAGCCCGCTGAATTCCAGGCCATGCAGCACGATATCCGGTGGGCACGTGCCGCGGGAGTGCAAGGCATCGTGGCCGGCATCGTGCGTCCCGATGGTACGATCGACGCGGAGCGAACACGGGAACTGATCGATTTGGCAAGGCCACTGGAATTTACATTTCACCGCGCATTCGACCGGACGCGAGATCCGTTCGAGGCGCTCGACACGCTGATCGGGCTAGGTGTCGACCGCGTCCTGACGTCTGGCCAGGCGGCCACAGCCTGGGACGGCGTCGACTTGCTGACGCGGCTGGTCGCTCATGCTCGAGGGCGCATTGGAATCCTGCCGGGAGGCGGCGTGACCCGCGAGACGATCCGCGCGATACTCGCTCGCACGGGCGCCCGTGAAATTCACGTGCGGGCCTCGGGCTGGCGCGACAGCCCCATGCAGTTCCGCAATCCTCGTGTCGAGCTCGGAGGCCTTGGCGACGGTCACGAACACCGGCTTCCTGCTATCGACTCGCCTCGGTTACAGGCGTGTGTCGCCGCACTGCGCGGCGAGCTCAAGTGATACGCAGGCCGCGGCACCGCGACAGCGACGCGCGTACCGTATCGCGAGCCATCACGAGTTGGGCCGCACCGTCCCGGCAGACATCCCGGCCGCCAGCGCCACGATCGCGCCGGTCTCCACGGAACGCTCCGCGGCCAGGCACAAGGCGGTTGACCGGCGGCCATCCTGACCGGTACAAGGGGGCGGTGAGCCGTCCCGGACGCTCTGAGCGATGGCGGCAATTTCATCGGCCAGCTCGAGCAATTCGCCGGCAGGCTTGTCGAACGACATCTCCGTGACGTCGCTGGCCAGGCCATACCGCAAACCGAAGGTAGGCTTGTCCGAACGGGCATCGGCGGCACTCCACCATGCCCAGATCGCTCCCTCGGTACCTGCGATCTTGGCGGTCTGATGGTGGCCGAATGCCCCCAGCGTCTGGGAAACCACGGCGTAGGCGCCACCCGGGAAATTGACGATCGCCGTGAAATGATCTTTCAGTTCCGGTCGCGCCGGATCGCGTCCCAGAGCCCGCGCATAGACCGACTCGGGCTCGCCATGAACTGCGAGGTACCAGCAGGCCAGGTCAAAGAAGTGAATCGGCTCCTCCAGAATCCAGCTGCCGACGCGTTGGATGTCGTACCGCCATCCTCCGGAACCCAGGCGATATGGAAACCGTGACAGCTCGACGACCGCATACTGGGGCTGCCCGATCACTCCCCGCTCGATCAGCTGCCTGGCACCACCCCACAACGAAGACATGCGCAGTTCGTGCCCCACGGCGAGCACGCGCCGATTCGCGCCCGCCCGTCGAATCAGCTCGTCACATTGCTCCACGGCGAGCGCCATCGGCTTTTCGAGGAGCACGTGCTTGCCGGCGGCCAGCGCCGCGTCGGCGATCTCAAAATGAAGCCGGTTGGGAACGACGATCGAAACGATGTCGATATCGTCGCGGTCGAGCAGCTCGCGGTAGTCGCCATACACGGCCGCGTGAGGATGATCGCGGCGGGCGACATGCTGACTCGCCTCGGAGACGACGGCAATCGCCGCCAGTGTCGCATGCGGCGTCCGAGCGATCGCTCGTGCATGATGCGTACCGAACAACCCGTACCCGATAACACCGAATCGCACCGTCGCCGGTTCCACTCTCGTCGTTCCTTTCTGGCTGAGAATCCGCCGGACTTCCGCCGAGCGGACGAAGGGGGCGCGCTGACCTGCAGTCTTCCCGCCGGAGTATTCCGCGCCGCGGACGGACTGCCAGGCGGTCACTCGGGCAATTCTTCTCCTCGCGTCTCGCGAGCAAACAGGACCACTACGACGCCGCCGAGATACAACGGGGCGAGCAACATGGCCTTGGTGTCGGCGCGGACCGGAAAGTATCCGAATGCCACAAAAGCCACCGCCGTCGCCACGCGACCCATATTGAAACAGAACCCTGCGCCCGTTCCGCGCAACCGCGTGGGATACAACTCGGGGAAGTAGACGGCGTAGCCGGCGTGCATGCCCAGCGTGAAGAAGCCGAACAGCGGCAGCGCTACCGCCATCCACATCGGCGGAAAATTTCCCGGAATCAGGTGCTGGTACAGGAGCACCACCATGGCAAAGGCGAATACGTGGTAGAAGATGAATGCTCCCTTGCGGCCCAACCGATTCGAGATGGATCCGAACAGGACGAGCCCGAGTCCGCCACCGATCGTGTTGTAGACCATGCAGAGCATTTCCGCGCGCTTGATGGCGGGCCGATGGGCGGCATACGCCTGGACCTTGTCGGCCTGAGCAGCTGTTGCGGGAACGCCGGAGTCCACGAGCGCCTGTTGCTGCGCCTGGCGGAGCAGCGCGTCCTTGCCGTAGATGTGCACACCCCAGAACGTGACCAGGCCGATCGACGCCAATCCGACACCTACCAGGGTGTTCCGGAGATGCTCGCCGGCAAACAGATCGGCTAGGCGTCCGGCCGCGGGAGGTCCGGCGGTTTCGCTCGTCCGCTGTCGGGCGGCCACCCAGGCTTCGGGCTCACGGAGCTGCCAGCGGACCCAGACAGTGAGGAGCGCCGGAAGAGCGCCCAGTGCGAATCCCCACCGCCACGCATTTGCTCCGAGGGCCGGATTTCCGACGATATAGGCACCCGCGGCGGCCGCCAACAGCGAACCAAACACGCTCGAAGCGTGAAAAATCGATCCCATAACCGGCCGCGACCGACTCGGCATGACTTCGGCCACCATCGCGGACGCAACCGCCCACTCCCCCCCGACACCCATCGCGACGAAGAACCGCAGCACGACCATCTGCCACGCCGCCTGCGCAAACGCCGTGACGCAGGTAAAGACGGAGTAGAACAGAATAGTCAGGATCATCGTCCGCGTGCGGCCAATGCGGTCGCTGATCACGCCGAACACGACTCCCCCCAGTGCTCCCCCGAGTGCAAAACTGGCAAACGACCAGTCGCTCCACTTCGTGACCTGGGGATCGTCCACCGTGGTTCCCAGCAGAGCGGGCATGGCATCGCGCATCGAGGCGACGAAGATCTGTCCTTCGAAGACGTCGAACACCCATCCGAGGCAGGCGATCAACAGGACGAGCCACTGGTAGGACGTAATCCCCTCAAAGGCGCCGAGAGGCTCGCGGACCGGCGCATCCGCCGCCGGGCCGGTCACGGAAGAGGCCGTTGCGTCAGGAGTTCGCGCCATGTTGCTTGCATTGGTCCGTGAGTCATCGGGAAGCAGTGATTCGCGTAGATCATAAAGGTAGCCCAGCCCCTCGACCACCCGCGCTCCGCCTTCGTCTGCGAAAGGGGGGACGCGGCACGGGTGTGCGCCGTTTGCGTCCCGCCTCGCCGCTCGCCAGAATGGGGCCTGCCCGTTGCGGGTTAAGTCGCGAAGCTCCCCACCAGCCCATAGGAGATTCCATTGTGCCAAAGAAGTATCGCGTCGGTGTGATCGGCCACACAGGAAAAGGAAACTACGGACACGGCGTCGACATGGTGTGGCGCGAGATGCCCAATTGCGAAGTCGTCGCCGTGGCGGATGCCGACGAGAAAGGACGAGCGGATGCGGCCAAACGGTTAAACGCGCCCCAGGCCTTCGCTGACTACCGCCAGCTGCTTGACGAAACCAAGCCAGATATCGTAGGCATCGGACCGCGCTGGGTTGACCAGCACCGCGACATGGTCGTCGCGGCCGCGGAACGCGGTATCCATATCTACATGGAAAAACCGTTCTGCCGGACACTGGAAGAGGCCGACCAGATCATCGCCGCCTGCGAAAGCAAAGACGTCAAACTGGCCATCGCCCACCAGACGCGCTACAGCCCCAAGTTGCATGCGGTGCGCACGATGATCGAAGAAGGACGCCTCGGCCGGATTCTGGAACTGCGCGGAAGGGGCAAGGAAGATCGGCGAGGGGGCGGAGAAGACCTGTGGGTCTTGGGCAGCCACGTCATGAACCTGATCCACTTCTTCGGTGGAGAACCGAATTGGTGCTTCGCCACAGTCCGTCAAAAGAACGTACCAATCACGAAGAGCGACGTGCAGGAAGGGGCCGAGGGACTCGGGCCCCTGGCGGGTGACAACGTCGCCGCCATGTACGGCATGGACGACGGTGCGACAGCCTATTTCGCCACCACGCGGGATACCGCCGGCAACCGGTTCGGATTGCAGATCTACGGCTCGAAGGGCATCGTGGAAATCCTGACCGGGCATCTCCCCTCCGTCCAGTTTCTGCCTGACCCCACTTGGTCACCAGGTCGCAGCGGCGCCAAGTGGATCCCGGTCTCGTCGGCCGGTCCCGGCAAACCGGAAGAGCTCAAAGACGGAGGCCTCCACGGCGGGAACGTCCTCGCCGTCAAAGACCTGATCGCCGCCATCGAAGAGGATCGCCACCCCGAGTGCAGTATGTACGAAGGGCGGACAACCGTTGAGATGATCCTGGCCGTCTTCGAGTCGCAGCGCACGGGCGGCCCCGTGGCGTTTCCGTTGCAGAACCGCAAGCACCCGTTGAGCATGCTCTAAGGGCGAGATCGAGTACCCGCTTTCGCTTCGCGCGATTCGCGCGGAAACACGTCGTTTAGCTCGTAGCCGCCGTCGAGGAAGAGGCTCACTCGGCCTTCACCTCGGGAGTCGGCTGCGGGTTAAACGAGTTTCCTCACTCCCGCTTGTCCTTGGGCAGCGCGTCGATGGGAATCGGGACTCCCTTGAGCACACCTTCTACCACCAGGTTGTCCCGTACGACGCCCTGGAATCGGCTGACCAACATGCGCCCGCGTCGTGCCTTGACTAACTGGCACATCAGTATCAAGCGGTCGCCGGGAATAACCGGATCGCGAAACCGGACATCCTCGAGCCCGCCAAAACCGACCATCGCCGCGCCCAGCAAATCGTACTTTCCGACGAAGTAACTGCACAACTGCGCGGCCGCCTCGAGCATGATCACGCCGGGCATGAGCGGCATCCCCGGCATGTGCCCGCGCACCCAGAACTCGTGGTTCGTCAGGTCCTTGTACCCCACACAAATGTGACTTACCGAATCCTCGAAGACGATCGCGGACAGTTGCTCCATTTCGTGGCGCTGCGGATTGTACTTGCGAATCTCCTGAATGTCCGCCACGACGTGCGAGAAATCGAGCGTCGCAGGGTCGACAATCAGATCTTTACCAGGCACTGGTGATCCTCCTCCCGCAGGCACACGCGATCCCATGCACGGGCGCACGGAACCACACCCGGCAGGCACAGCTCGTGCCGCCGGTCCATGGAAACTGTTATTCTGAGTCGCCCTGGCAACTCGCCACACACCTGGGGACGCGATGGCAACTGCCGCGCGACGACCGCCAGTTCGGAGGGAGCTGCCCGGGCCCGATCAGCGTCAAGTCCTGACTTTCCAACGCTTTTCGCGGCGTGCTTTCGGGTTCGCAGGGCGCTTCCCGTGGTTGGCTTTCTTCAATACGCGATGCGGCTTGGCCATGGCGATCGTTCCTCGAGGCTTGGATGCGAGACAAAGGGACTAGCTTAACAGCCCGATTTTGGCATGAGAAGACGTATCCGCGTAGCAACTCCTCTCGACACGCAACCTCCATCCACAGGCGAATGCGCTCTGAACGAAATGTCGCGGGCCGTTCAGCGAGGCGGCGCCGGCAGTGACAAGACTGGAGCCGTTGCCGTCAACGTCTGGACGTAGTGCTTCAGCAAGCCATAGACGGATTGGAATTCGGGTCGTTCCGCCAGCGCCTGGTAACGCGCATCGGTACGTACCTGCTCAAATCGTTGCAGACACGGCTCCAAAGACTGGGGCGAAGGGTGACTCTGCCCGCTGAAGATCTCGCCCGGCAACGCGAGATGGTTCTGCCACATCGGGTCGAGCAGCCGGAACAGATGCGGCGCGACCCGTGCCAGCTCGTCGCGAACGCTGGACGCCTCGTCCTTCGCATACTGTTGCGCCAGCACAGGCTGTAGTCCTGGCGAGGCCGCCGGCAAAGCGTCGGCCGGCCCGGTCGCCTGCCAGACCAGATTGACCAGCTGCACCGCCTCGGCGGGCACCACCGCCGGCTGCCCCGGCCCCGCCGCGCGATAGTACGTTGCATTGGCCAGCTGGTCGACGCGAATGACTGAACCGTCCAGCGAAATGCCGGCAAACAACCCGCGGCTGCGCGAGTACGAATAAATCTCCGCCTGCAGTCGGCCATCGGTGGCCGCCGCGGCCTGCCTGCCCACCGGTCCAGCAGCTGCGGCCGCATCGGCTCCAATGGTGAACTTGCCTGACAGAATGCCGTCGACACTTTTGCGAGTCTTGAAGACCAGCAGCACGTCCGTCGACTGCACGCCCACCTGCCAGCCGACATTCCCACCCGTCAGGGTCACAAAGACCGGGGCATGCCATCCCCCCTGCCCGTCACGTACCAGCAGCACCCCATCCCCAAACCGAGCCCCGACGATGAAACTTCCCTTGAGCACACCGGGAATAATCGCCACGCCGTGCGCGTCCTGCAGCAGAGCCGCCGGAATACCGCTGGCCGGCGCAACCAGGGTTTCCTGAAAGACGGTCATCGCTTGGCGAACCGTGGCTTCCTGCTTGAATTGCCCCCAGGCCTCCGGTAGCCCGGCACTCAGGAACAAGCCTGCCGCCACCCATGCATAGCGAATCTGTGTTCCCATCGACCGACTCCGTTCGTGCTCATATCCCTTCGACCCGGCTTCACTCGGCACTCTAGGCTAACTCGCGAAACCGGGTCAATACGAGTTCGGAAGGGAAGCGTTCAGAAGTTCCCTCAAAGCGCGCAGAGGACGCGGAGCTCCCGTTCCCGCCCGGTTTCCCTCCGCGGCCTCTGCGCACCCGGCGGGAGCCCCTCTCAGGCTCGCTTGCGGCCGACGAACGTATAGTACGGCGTGCGGAGCAGGGGCAAGTACGGCACCTTGGCCAATCGCTCCTCGAAGTGGATCGGATCAAAGTGCCGGTGGAGGTACGCCACGTGGTCGGGCGACGGAAAAACATTGTCGGCCGAGAACCAGACAGGCCAAAAGCTGCGTGTGAACCAGCTATGCCGTTTCAACCCGTCGGTGGGGAATTTTCTCGCGACATAGAAGTCGGCCACACCAATCAGTCCTCCAGGCTTTAACATGCTCAGAGCGTTGTCGATCGCCGCAAACCAGTCGGGGATCATGGTCAGCGAATACGAGAAACTGACCACATCCACCGGACTCGCAGGCGGCTGGAACAGAGTAGCGTCCGCTTCGACGGCCTCGACGTTTGACCAACCCTGTTGCTGGATGCGTTGCCGGGCGATTTCCAACAGCGACGGTGAGAGGTCGACGATATAGATCCTGCGCAGCCGCGACAAGCGCTCGCCGAAATACTCAAGATTAGATCCCGTCCCCCCGCCCATATCGACCCAGATGGCGTCATCGGGAACATGAATGGCATTCCACAGTTCCTGCCGGCCCTGCAGCAGGCGCCGCCGGAAGTTGTCGTACGATGCGGCCTGCCCGGCGTAAAAGCTTTCGAGTCGCGCCGCATGATCGCGGCCGCGAACCGGCTTCAGCGTCAGGTGGTACAGAATGCGTAGATCCGACAGCAGTCCCATGTTCGGTAGTCTGGCCCTCGGCTTTCTCGTCCGCCTGGTAAAGGGGCACAGGCACGGCCTGTGTTCGAAGGTGTACTCGGCTCCTGGACCGGTCTACGCCGCCAAATCGGCGATGTAGAAGCTGCCGTACGTGTGGACCCGATCCAGAACGTGCAGCTGCGCGGCCAGGTCGGGGTGATGGGTCAATAGTTCCGGCAAAGAGACCACGCTCGCCTGCCGGCGGATCTGCACCCGTTCCAGGAAGTCGGTCCGCAAGCCGCCACTCCGCCAAATCGCCCGAGCTCCGGGAGCCGCCCGGGCAAATATCGCCTGCCATTCCAGCTCCAGCAACGGAAAAAAGCGATCCGACAACCAGTCCATGTGGTCCAAGAGGACGAACCGGCTGATCGGCTCTCGGTGCCCCTCCAGAAACCCCTGGACCGAATTCGTATGAATCGCAAGCTGCTCGGTAAGTCCATCCTTCAGACGCCGGAAACTCTCTTCCTTCAGATACTCGGGACAGCAAGTGGGACTGTATTCACCGGTCAGGTACACCCGCCAGAAATAGTTGTCGTGCAATGGCAGCTTGGCGAAGACCGCTTCGACGCAGTCCTGGACGAACTGCACAATACCGCCGTCATACTGGAGTTCGACCTGTCGGCGCTGCGCTTTCGGTACGCCCACCATCGACAAGGTGGTGTCTCGATCCATAAGGAAGCGGATCATCCGCGACCAGAACCGATCGGCGACCTCGTTATAGTAGATCTGCTGTTGCTCCTCGAGCGACGGGGCATTCAGTAGCCGATCGACTTGAGGTCGAATGCGGCAGACGTGGTCAACGTAGACGTTGATCAGTCGCGCGAAAGATCCCGAAGAACCGCGAAAATAAAACGAATGCCGCCGGTTGCTGAAGAATTTGATGCGCCGATCCCAATAATTCTGGGCCCATGGCGACAGTTCTCGGCGAAGTTCCCCCTGATAGACCGCCCGCGCCTCGGGCAGACGCCCTTTCCCGAACATCTGAAAAAACCGCTCATAGTCCAATCGGCGGATGGCCGCGACCTTGAGTTCCAGCAAGGCATTCTGACGCGGATTCATGTCGACCGCATGGACGCGCCGTGCCCCCGCCAACAGGTAGTCGAGCGCATTGCAGCCCGCCGACGTAATGACCATCACCGTATCGTCCGGGCCTAACTGCAGAGCCACCCGGTCCAGCCGAGGATCTTCCCAGCAGGTGTTGTAAACAAGGTTGTTGCCGTGTACGAAATCGAACACGCGGCGGCTGACCCAATCCTTCAACGACATGGTCACTCCTCGATCGGACAGCATCGAGTGCTGGTCTGCGTGGCACGCGACCGCATCGGAATTCTCCAAACGGGAGGAATTCCACGTCGGGCAACGAACCACCTGAAACTGTGTAACACTCCCTGCCCGGCGACGCAAGCGGCGGATTAGCTGGCGGAACGCCACGAAGTATGCAGAATAGAGCCGCAACCCATCGCGTCGCCCGACCGCGCGACGCACCACCCGCCACCTCCCCGGAGCGTACGAAGATGCTCACCGGGAGCCACCTTGGAAGCGGTTCAGTTGCGCCGATGCCGGACCCGAAACATGACCAGCCGCAAAGCCCTCCTGTCAGCCTGCCTCATTCCCCCGTACTCCATTCCTCGAGCCATGCCGCTAGGTTGTGCCCTGCACGTTGTGTGCTGGACGGGACTTTTGGCCTGGCCACTCGCGGCCGAGCCGATCGATCGGCGCGTCGCCGAGTGGACCATCTGGATGGGCGGCTCGGTCAGGCTCGCTGGACAGCACGAGCGTCTACGCGAGGTCCAGGAACTGCCGACCGGCGAGTTCCAGTTGGAACTCGTCGACCTGGTCGGGACGAAAATTCTGCCGCCAGACCTGCAGCGACTCGCCGGACTGCGCCAACTGAAGACACTTAATCTGCCGGGCCCAATGTGGAATCCCAGCGCCGGAGCCGAGATCAACTACAGCAAAGAGCTCGGGCATCTCGCAGAGCTACCGGCACTGGAAGAAATCACGTTCAGCTACACGTACCTCGCGGCCATCAAGTTTCGTGACGAGGGGCTCGCCGCCATCGCACCCCTCGGGCCGCGTCTGAAGCTGCTCAGTCTCGAAAACACCGAGATACGGGGCCGAACGCTGGGTGCCTTCCAACATCTGGAGGCCCTCGACCTCGTCTACTGCCCCATCGACGACGAGGGAATGCAGCAATTGCGGGGAATGACGCGACTTCGCAAGCTGCTATTGCGGGACGCCCTGATCAGCGACGCAGGCCTGGCGCACCTGGCCGGCCTGCGCGAACTCGAGCACCTCGACCTGGGCGGCACCCGCATCTCCGATGCCGGCGTCGTCCATCTGCAGACGCTGACTCGGTTGCGAACGCTGAGCCTCCAGGGCGCCGATGTCACCGATGCCGGGATCGACCACTTGTCGCAACTCGTCGATCTGGAAGAGTTGAACCTGTACGGCACCCGAATCACCAATGCGGGACTCGAGCGTCTGAAGTCGTTTCGCGGACTGCGGCACGTCGACCTGCGCTACAGCCGGGCATCGCGCGCGGGCGTCGACCGTCTCGCCGCTGCCCTGCCGGACTGCGACATTCAGTTCCTCGACCTGGCCATTCGCCCGTCCATTCCCGCCGCCGCCGATAAGCTGTTGAACGACCCACAGCCTGCCGCGGTCGCCCAGTGGGTCCGAGACCTCGGCGGATCCGCGGACGGGCAGGACGGCCAGTTGCGATCGATTTCTCTGGCCAGCACCAGTGTGACGGACGAACTGCTCCGGAACCTGTCCGGACTGGATCAGCTTGAACGGCTGCTGCTTCCATCGACCGAAATTGGAGACCTGGGATTGCGTCACCTGGCGCATATGACCGGCCTGCAGGAGCTCGACTTGAGCGGGACCTCGGTTTCCGACGCCGGACTGCAGCATCTGGCAGACCTGAAATCGCTTCGTTCGCTCCGCTTGATGCATACGACAATCGAAGGACCGGGATTGGCCGCCTTGCGCAGCACGCCCCTCGTCTCGTTGCAGCTCGCAGGCTCGCCCGTGGGCAACGCCGCCCTGACGCATCTGTCCGCTATTCCCACGTTGCGTCAGCTGAACCTGGCTCACACGGACATTTCGGACGCGGGCTTGCCGGTCCTCAAGACATTACCCGCCCTCGCCTCGCTCGATCTGACCGCGACGGACCTGACGGACAAGGGCATCCGCGACCTCGGCCAGCTGACTTCGTTGAAAAGCCTGCGTTTGAGTTACACCAAGATCTCCGACAACGGCCTCCGTCAGTTGGACCGCCTGACACAGCTGGAGGAGTTGGAACTGATCCGCACGCGCATCACGGACAAGAGCCTGGATGCCATTCGCGGGTGCGCACGCCTGAAGAACCTTGTTCTCGACTACACCGACGTAGGCGACGCGGGTTTGGCCCAGCTGAGCGAACTGACGGCCCTGGAACGCCTCAGCCTGGATAGCACCCACGTCACCGATGCCAGTACCGAGACGCTGTGCCGCTTTTCCCGCTTGCGTGAGCTGAATCTGTATCACACCTTCTTCACGCCGCGCGGCCACGAACAGGTCCGCGAAGCTCTGCCGGACTGCAAGATCGTTTGGGATCCGCTGTCCAGCGATTCCAAGCGACGTCGCAGCTGACGTGACTCTGCCGAACACCCTGCCTTTCAGGTTTGCCATGTTTCCAATAGCTCGTTCCTCTGCGATCGTGGGCCCTCCGCGTCGACTCGCCGCCGGTTGTCACCGCGTGGCTCGCGGTTTGGTTTCCGGTTCGATAACCCGCCGCGCGGCATTCGTCGCCGCCTGGATTGTCCTGCCGGTGCTGAGCTTCCCTTGCGTCAGGGGCGATGAGCGGCAGGCAGCGACCGCGCGCTGGGTCGATTCCGTGGGAGGCCGGGTGGTGCACAATGCAACCGGTGACGTGGTGGGCGTGGAGTTGTCGAACGCGTGGCTGACCGACGCAGACCTCGAACGGCTGGTCGCGCTGCCCGCACTCGAGTCGATCGACCTCGCATATACCAAGGTGACCGATCTGGGGCTCGAAGAACTCGCTCCCCTGCAGCACGTGCGACGGTTGAATCTGTACTACGCCGAGAGCATCACCGATCTCGGGATCGCCCATCTCAAACACTGGCGTCACCTCGAGTATCTCAACGTGCGCGGCACCAAAGTCACCAGTTCGCTCTTTGAATCCGTCGCCCGGTTTGCGCAGCTCCGCTTCCTCGATGTGGGGCACAGCCGCGTCAACGATGACTTATTCGACGAGCTGACTCGGCTCGAACACCTCGAACACCTGGGATTCGGAGGCAACAAAATGAGCGGCGTAACGTTGCCTCTGCTCAAGTCGCTCCCAGGGCTACGGGAGTTGGACGTCGCCGGACAACAGCGGACGGATTCCGGGTTGTGGAGCGTAACCATTACGGACTTCAACATCGAACATATCGCTGCGCTGGACCATCTCCGGCGGCTGGACCTGGGCGGCACCGCGATCAGCGACCGCGGCGTGGCGCGATTAAGTCGCCTCCGGCAGCTGGAGACGCTCGATCTGGGCGGCACGCGCGTGACGGCACGTGGACTGGCTGCCTTGCAGGATCTGCCTCAGCTAGGGCACTTGAAGCTGCGCCAAGCTGCCGGCGTCGACGACGCCTCCATCCCCGTCTTTCTGCACATGGAACAGCTCAAGGTTCTGGAGCTTCCCGAGACCGCCGTGACGAGCGAGGGCTTGCAGAAGCTGGCCGCCAAAACGGATCTCGAACAGCTGTTTCTCGGCGGCGTGTCGCTGAAGCCGGAGCAAGTCGCGGAGTTGCAGCGCCAGATGCCTCATTGCCGCGTCAGCTGGTGGCCGAAGCCGGAAATCGCCGCCCCTGCGTCACGACGGCGCGGCTAGGTCCGGGCGAGCGTGGCTACACAATGTCGCTGAGCTTCTTGCTGCTCGTGGGAAACTGGCCGATCCGCGCTCCGATGACTTCCTCGGCCAACGTCAGGTAGAGATCGCCGACGGTGCCGGTGATGCGTGTGTGCCGCCCCGTCTTCATCCCACCGGCGTGCCCGGCCAGGATCATCGCCAGACCGGCATTCTTGTGCGAATTCGCCTCGGCGTGCTCATGGATGAACAAGGCACACGTATGATCCAGCAGCGTCCCCTCGCCTTCGGGTATCGACCTCAATCGAGCCAGGAAGTACGCAAACTCCTCCACGTGCCACCGGCAGATATCCCGCAGGATCCGCTGACCTTGCGGGGTTTCAACCCCGTCGTGGGTGTACTCATGATGTCGCTGGTACGTATACCCCAACCACGGAAATCGCGATAAACCCTGACATTTGGTCAGCATGTACGAAGCAACGCGAGTTTGTCCGGACGCCAGTGCATGGACCAGCAGATCGGTCTGCAGCTTCGCGATGCGGGGCCAGTCTTTCAAATCGCCTCCCTCCGGCGGCTGCTCGACCACCTGGTCATACTCCGGCGGGAGACTGGCCACGGACCGCTCCAGGCTGCGCACCGACGCCAGGTATTCTTCCAGCCGATGCTGATCAGACTGGCCCAGTCGAGCCTTCAGCGCTCGGGCCTCGCCCGTGACGGCGTCCAAGATGCTACGCTTCCGCTCGATCCAGTAAGGTTCCTTCGAGCCGAATAGGCGGTCAAACAATCGCTGGGGGATCATTTCGGGCGGCAACGGCCGGTCGCGTCCCGCCCAACTCATATTGCGCTGGATGCTCTCGCCGAACGATTCCTGGCATACCCCGATCTGGAGCGACCGGAAACGGCTGTCCGAACCGATCTGCTGGGCGATGGCCTGGTCAATGGACGGTCCCCCGGCCCCGCGACCGGTGAACATTTCGCCCGACACGAGACCGCTCATCGAATTGTGATGGCCGTTTCCTGGCCCAGGCAGCCGAGCTGCCGGGTTATCGACGCCACTCAGAATATGGATGTCGTCGCGAAACCGCGCCAGCGGCTGCAGGCTGGGCGTCATTTCATAGCCGGAACCATCCTCGCGCGGAATCCAGTACTTCTCGACGATGCCGTTGCCGTTGAACCACAGCACGAACCGATTTTCGATCGGCTGCACCGGCCGGTCCGGAGTGGCTGCCAGCGCCGTCCCCGACGAGTCGAACTGCCCCTCAAAGGCGGGCAGACCGACACAGATCGCCGATCCCGACAGTCCGACACCCCGCAGGAAAGCCCGGCGCGAGTACGCTCGTGACGTAGCCATAGCTATTGCGACCTCTCCTGAAGAAACAGGTCCGACGAGACCAAGGCCATCATCAATTCCCGAAAGCGAAACCCGGAATCGCGAAACTGCTGCAGCATTCCATCCAGCACAGGGTGGTCGTCCGGGGTCTCTTCACGACCGAACGCATAGCGAAACCATTGTTTGACGATGCACCGCTGACAGGTCTCGCTGCCAGCCAGAATCCTACCTAATTCCCGCGGCGTCGAGAACTCAGATTCCGCCATACCTTGAATGAATGCCGTCGTGTCGAGGGGCAGTTCGTGCGTGGTCGTCCGCTCCCGGCCACCAAACTGTAATGACATCCTCGGCTGAAAAACTCCGATCGCGTTGTACTGTTCGAATCCCAATCCGATCGGGTCAATCAGGCGGTGACAGCTTGCACAGGCATCGCTGTTGAGATGCAGGGCGAGTCGCTCACGATTCGTCAGCGGTCGGGCTTCGGTGTTCTCGGGCAAGACGGTGTTCGCGCCGGGCGGAGGCGGGGGTACTTCGTGGCCCAGGAAGTGATTGCGAACGAACAGCCCTCGCGACGTCGGCGAAGTCTCCGCGGGCTTGCTGGTCAGGACGAGAAACGAGCCGTGCCCCAGCACTCCTGACCGCCCGGAACCAGGCGGATAACGAACCATCGCAAAATCTTCGGCCGGCTCCGGCAGATCATACAACCGCGCCAGTTCCGCATTGACGAACGTGTAATCGGCGGTAAAGAACTCAAGGAAGTTCCGATCCTCCCACACGAGATGACGGAACAGTTGCCGCGTCTCTTCGATCATGGCGGCGGCAGTATCCGGCGTGAAATTCCGGAAGCGGCGACGGTCCTTGGTCGCGGACAGAACACGGTCGAACCGCAGCCACTGCGCGAGAAACTCGTCGGCCGCCAACTTGGCTCGCGGATCATTCAACATGTTCCGTGCCAACTGCTCGACCTGCTCGCGTGTAGCCAACTTCCCCTCCGCCGCGGCGGTCGTCAGCGCCTCGTCGGGCATCGTGTCCCATAGGAGGTACGCGAGCCGACTGGCCCGCTCAATCGGCACATACGGCCCCAGCTCCCCGCGTTCCACCCGGAACAGGTAATGGGGCGATTGGAGCATCGTCTCGACGAC
>JBFWYF010000049.1:0-16777 GCA_050186685.1 Pirellulaceae bacterium | reverse complement strand
AAGGGCGTCAACTGCCCATCCCCATTGGCATCGACGTACGGCGGCGGCGCGCTGCCTGCCACAGGATCCGGCAATGGGCCGGGACCCTCTCGATTCAGCCGATTGACAATGGACAACACATCGATCGGCGAAACGCTTCCATCGGCGTTCACATCCATTGCATTCGAAGGATTGGTCCAATGCCGCACCGGTGTGACGGTCACCGTGACGGTCGCGGGATTGGAAACGCCTCCCTGGTTGTCGCGGACGGTGTACTGGAATACATCGACTCCATCGAAACCGGCGTTGGGCGTATAAGTGATCGCACCCGTTTGCGGATTGACCGCCGTTGTGCCATTCGCAGCACCGCTGGCGATCGTTACGGTGGAAGGCACCAGGCTGCCGTCCGAGTCCGAATCGTTGGACAAAACGTTGATCACGATCGATCCGCCATTTTCCTGCATGGTCGCCGAGTCGTTGGCGGCCGCGGGCGGATTGTTTACGAGCACCGTGACCTGTGCTTCTGGCGAAACGGCCCCCTGAACGTCTGAGACGCGATATCGGAAGGTTACCGTCCCAAGGAATCCCGTATTCGGCCGGAAGCTGATGGTCCCGTTCGAGTTGACGGTCGCGGTGGCATTGTTCGGAGGCACCGTAATGACAACACTGGCCGGATTCAGCGTGCTATCAATGTCGGAATCATTGGACAGCACGTTTAAGAGGGAGGTCACACCCGGCGGAACCGAGAACTCGTCATTCTGCGGCGACGGCGGGTCATTCTGCGGCGTAACCGACAGCGTGAAAGTATCCCGGGTCGACAGTCCCAGACGGTCGCGAGCCTCAATCGTTACCACGGCTTGCCCGGACGCATCGGGCAGCACCGACAGCGTCAGCGAGTTACCGCTGATTGTCGCGGTGGCAGGCGCCGAACCGTTGCTGACCACACTGATGACACTGAACGTCAGGGTATCCCCGTTTGCGAGATCGGGATCGGTGAAGACCCCTGGGACGAGGTCGATCACCAGCGGCGGCCCGTCTTCGGTCATGGTCCGGGTGCCAATACTGTTGGCCACGACCGGTGGGCTGTTCAAGGGCAGGACATCAATGGCAATCGATCCCTGAGCCGTGAGCGGACCTGGTGCACCGGTGTTGCCGCGATCGGACGCCACGACATTCAGCGTGTCATCCTGGAAAGAACTGCTGCGGTACTGGAGTCCCGTGGCCGCTCCCAGCGTCGTATTGATACGGGAGGGGGTCGATATCAGGGTCACCTGCCCGCTGTTGTTGCCCTGGACCTGGCTGGCGGTGACCCCGTTGGGGACCGAGGTGCTGACCGTCAAGGTACCTGCCCCGACTTGCAGCGTTACCTGGATCAGCCCGTCACCGTCCGCGGCGTCGACGTCGGTAACCTGAATGCCCGGCACTGCCAGCAAGTCGCCCTCGCGAACCACCTTGGGACCGGCGGGTACCGTGAGTACGGGGGCATCATTCTGGGCGATCACCGTCAAGGTGAAGGACTGACTGGTGGCAGCACCTCCGCTGTCCGCCGCGTTGACCGTCACCACGGACGCCCCATTGGTTTGAGCCGCCGGAGTGAAATTCAGTGTGTAGGTGCCGTCTGGCTGTAAGACCAGCGAGGGTGCCACGGCAAACAGGGAACCGTTGGTCACGCCGGTTACGGAAATATTGACGGTTTGTCCCGCTTCGTCGGGAGAACCGGCCGAGATGTTGCGTACGAACTGGGGCCGCGACTGCGCCCCGGCATCCTCACTGATGGTGATGTCGCCGCTGCCTGCCTGATCGCCGACAAGTGTGAATGTCGGCGGATCGTTGACCGCCTCGACCGCGATTGTCACGGTGGCTTCGCTGCTGGTTTTTCCACCATCATCGGTCACGGTGTACCGGACGACCGCGTTGCCGACAAATCCCGCGGGCGCCGTGTAGACGAAATCGCGCGGGTCCGTGGAAGCGGGATTGTCAGCCAGTGTCCCAGCACTGATTGAGAGAATGTTGATGGTCAGTCCCTGGATGATCTCGGGATCGCCATCATCGGCGGGAAGCCGCACGGGACGGTTTACAGCACCTTCGTTGACGGCCGCAATCTGACCATCGGGCCCTGCCACCGGAGCGCCATTGACGGGCGTCACAATCAGTTGGAATAAGTCTTCGGCAATCTGACCGTCGTGATCGGTTACCCGAATCAACAGATCCGCTGTTCCATTGGCGTCTTCGACCAATTGCAGGGTCAACTCGCCGCTGATGGCGTCGATCGTGGCCGACACTAACGACGGGCTATTGTTGACGACGTCGAACCGAAGGAAATCGCCGTTCCCGTTGTGAATATCTACGTCGTCGAAAAAGGCCGCGAGCTGGAAGATGTGCGTATCATCGGCGGGATTGGCATCGAAGTTCTCACTGACGGTCTGGTCCGGCAGAGGTTGCACCAGTACCGGGCTCGCGTTCGACAGGACGCGGACCTTGTAGTCCTCGACTTCCCCGTCCTCCGCCAAGCCTGTCGGAAACAACCCTGTCTTGCTGCTGAAGCGGAAACGTGCAAAGGTGTCTCCCAGGGGCAAGGTACTGGGCGCCGGGGACTGGACTGGTACGGGCACGAACAGGGTATTCGCGCCAGCCACCACCGGTACGTCGGCGAAAATCCGCTCGCTTGGATCATCCCAATCGCCATCCTGATTCCAGTCGAACCAGGCGGACAGGAGTCCGTCCGCGGATGCGGTCACGGTGATCGAGGTGCTGGCGCCCGGCTTCAGGATGCCGTTGAACACCACCCCGTCGTCGTCGTCGCCCTCAAGGCGAACCTGATTGCCTAGGTTCGCCAGGGTCAGGTTAAGTCCTACGGAATCGACGACACTCGCCATGGACGAGGCAATGTCACTGGCACTGTCGTCCGGTTGGAACGGCACGACTACATTGCCCACAGTCGACTTACCGTTTCGGTCAAACTCAAACGTAACGGTTCGGCTGCCGCTCGAGATGGTAAAGGTCTGGCCATCCGCAATGCCACCGGATGTTCCGGTGCTCGGCAATCCGGCGATCGAAACCCCAGCTTGCCGGGTTCCCAGATCGATAATGCCCTCGCCAATATTGACGGGATCGATGTCGGGCAACGCACCTTGGAGCACGGCGTTCTTGATCGCCGTGACGACGCGATTCACGATAGCGTCCGTACTATCGGAATCCTGGATGAGCACGGGACGATTGGGATTCACGACGCCGTCACCCGAATCGAATTCAAACACGACGCCGCCGATGGAGAACATGTCGGCATTCTTGACGGGGCCCGTGCGCGAAAGCGCCGGCTGGGCGTTCGCGGTGTGAAGCCGGACCAAGGATCCCGCTCCGAGATTCACGGCAAACTGTCCGCCGGCATCGATCTTGGATGGATTGACGCCCACGAGGTCGCCCTCGACGACGGCCTGCTGCACGGCAGCCAGGATCGAATTCACGATCTGTTCCTGCGTGTCGGTCGGGATGAACAGGATGCGCCGCGCCTCGGGATTCACCAGAGTCGTCACCGGATCCAGGTCAAATTCAAACGATCGTGGTGGATTGATGCCATCGTCGATGGTGAAGGACTGGCCATCGATCAACGCGCTGCCGCCGCCGGCGGCAACGTTGAGTTGCAGCAGCGGCACGATCTGCATGGCGAGTCCCGCGTCCCGAGTGTGGATGGTCAGCGGAGCATTGGCCGCCGGGCGCAGCGCGGGGCTGCCGGTCAGATCCAGAGTGTGACTCGGCTCGCTGGCGACGTGCATCACCCCGCCACCTAAATCCGACAGAGTGATACCGAGGTCGGGGGGCAGGGCCGCACGAATGGCCGCAACGATTTCGTCGACAGTATCGACCGCGGTGAACGGAATCGCGATATTCCCGTTGGCGACCGATCCAAACTGGTTGAACTCCAACGTCACCCTTCGGATGCCGTTATCGAAAATAAGCGTTTCGCCGTCGATAATGACACTGCCGCCTCCCACAGGAACATGCAATAAGGACGCGGGCGTTCCTTCCTGAGTCAGGCTGCTTCCGGATGTGTCGATCTCGTGTGTCGGCTCGCCGCCCAGGAACACGACGCCATTGCCGAGGTTAGTGGGGCGCAGCGCCAGCCGGTTAATCCGCTCTTCGACCGACGTCAGCTGGCTGATCGGTTTATTGACCACATCGACTGCCGCCCGGATCTTGTTGGCGAGTTCATTTGCGGTGTCGCCGGTCGAATAGTTGATCGGCGCGTGATTGGCATTACTCAGGCCGCCGGAGCTGTTGAATTCGAACACAACTTCGACGCCGGTGCTCCGCCGGATGGTGAATCGATCGCCATCCTGAATTGCGGCCCCACCCGCGGCAGGAACCTGGATCAGATAGGGTGCCAGGCCCGACACGTTCAAATTACTGCCGGATACATCGATCAAGTGGTCGGCATCATCACCGACTCCCGACAGGGAAGGCTGACCATCCGGCTCGGAGTCGATGGAGCTTCCGAGGAAGATCGGCACATCGGAGATCACATGGCGTGCCCCGTTGCTGTCAAACAGCGTCGGATAGCGTCCCGGTCCGGTGAACGGATCGGGAGCGTCGCCGAAGTCCAACTCCACACCCGGCAGGAGAATTGTGAACTGAGTCTGGTCGGTGGTCTGGTTCGACTTCAACGAGTTGCCAGGGATGTCCTTGATCGCACTGAGGAAGAAATTGTTGATGCCGGAGACGGCGGCGGTGCCTGTGGCGAAATTGGCCGTGTCGTTGGAGCTGTTCAAGATATTGACGAACAGCGTCGATCCGCCGCGGATCTGCGCGCTGACGCCGTCGAAGTCAAACGACGAGTCGGACTGAGCCGCGTTGATTGCGGCGACGATTGCCTGTGCCACTTCGTCATCGGTTGCGTTGGTACGAATGACGACGCGCCGGCCACCTCCTGGCACACCCGTGTGGAGGAGACTCGATTGGGTCGAATCCGTCAGATGTCGAGGCTGGTCGCGAAGCTCGACGGCAGCTTCCTGGACCTGCGGGTCCAAGCCGAGGCTCGCATTGCGGATCACAGCAGCCATCGTACTGGCGACGGCGGCGACGGTTCCGGCCGGGTCGAACAAGATCGTCTCGTTGCCGGCAGCAACCCCGTTGGCGAGGGCGAGATTCTCAAACTCGAATGTAACTTGCCGCGTGCCGTCGTCGATCGTGAATGTCTGCCCATCCGTAATTCCCGAGACGCGGTCGGCGCGGAAGAGCCCGCTGTTGTTGAAATCGATCGTATGGGCGGCCGACAGGCCATTCAGCAGAACGACACCCGGCGCCGTTGAAATCTGGGGGGAAAGCCCGATGTTGGCCGATGCGATCGCCGCACTCACGGCGTTGGCGATCTGGGTGGAAGTCAGCGACGTCTGGTACCGGATCAGCTGGTTGTCCGGGACCTGATTGTTGTCGACGTCCGTGAACACGCCATTGCGATCGAACTCGAAGATGACCGTGCGAACCCCTTCCGTGATTGAGAAGGTTGCTCCATCAGTCAGCGCCGCCCCGGCAGGCACTTGCAATGCCGCGAGGGACGGGATCGTCAACGTCGTTGTCGGGCTGGCGCCGGCCTGACCCGAAGCTGTCAGGCTCGGAGAAAGTCGCGCGTCGAGTGAATGGCTGGCATCTCCACCCAGATTGACGCTTCCCTGGCCCACGTGGATCGGGTCGAGGCCCACGCCGCCATTCATGACGGCGGCCACGATGCGGTTGGCCAGGTCCAGGTGCGAGTCCGCAGAAGTGAACGGAATCACCGTGTTTCCGGCCACAGCTTGCCCGTTGTTGTCGAACTCGACGGTCAAGGTGCTCAGCGTGTTGCCGACGCGATGGCCAACTGTGAACTGCTCTCCGTCCCGTACTCCACCCACAAACAGCGAACGGGTCAGACTGCTATTCGTAACATTAACCGAATGGTTTGCCGTGGCGCCGAGGGATACGATCCCGTTGCCCAGATTCGCCGGCTGCAGGTTGAGCGCGGGCAGGGCCAGGGCCGAAGCGAGCAGGGCTGCGACCTGGCCTTGCGTCTCGTTGCCGACCAAATTGATCAGGCGACTGCCGACAACCGTACTGCCGCTGTTGTTCTTGTCGAACTCGAAGGTGACAATCGTCTGGCCGTTGCGGACGATGAAGGTCTCGTTGTCCGCAATGGCCGCGGCACCTCCGGAAGGAACATTCAGGCTAATCGGGCGCTGCGTCACCGTGTTCGACAGGGCCGAACTGGACGTATCCAGCGCGACGTCGGGGGTAGCTCCGAGATGAACCAGGCCGCCGCCCAGATTCCGCGGCTGCAGGTTGTGCAACCGGCCTTGCGAGATCACGCGCTGGATGGCGGCCAGCACGGCCCCGGCTAATTCATCCGGACTGTCGCCCAGTTCGAAGGGTACGGGCTCGTTGCCGGGCAGTACGTTCGCGGGCTGGTTCCGATCGAACTCGAACGTTACCTGCTCGCGGCCGTTGTCCGTCTCAATCGTGAAACGATGGCCATCGATGATTCCGCCGACACCAGCGCCGATCAGAGGTACCTGGATACCCAGTGTGGCGCTGACCTGCAGGCTGAACCCGCTATCAAACTCGAAGGTCGCTTTTTCGCCTTGATCGTTCGTGATGGTAAAAGCCTGACCATCCACGAGCGTCGCGGCGCTGGGAGCGTCGATGACGAAGCGATCGCGATTGTTCAGATTGACAACGTACACCTTGTCTTCCGGCCAGACTCCTGCCAGCGGCGTCAGGACGATCGTGTTGCTCGTCCTATCGTACTGGAACGTATAGTCCAGCCCTTCGCGCAGGTATGTGCCGTTCTGGAAGATCGTTACCG
The DNA here is from genome assembly GCA_050186685.1 of Pirellulaceae bacterium. Classification (GTDB taxonomy): domain Bacteria; phylum Planctomycetota; class Planctomycetia; order Pirellulales; family Pirellulaceae; genus CAZFLF01. Next base: position 9,966 of record JBFWYF010000049.1, on the reverse strand, counting down.
CAGGCCCGCTGATCTGCAGCGGGATGCCGTCCTCCTCAATGTTGACTGTCCGACCGTCAATGGTCTGGTCATCGATGCCGACTCCGGGGAACGGATCCGCCGACTCGAAACCGTCGATCAACTGAATGGTGAAGCTGGCGAAAATTCCCTCATCCAGTTGCACGACCGAGACGGCGGAGTCCTGGTCACGATGCAGCGCATCGTTGTCCTGTGGCAACACCAGGACGGCCGTGGGGCCCACGAAGTCGCTACGATCAAGCGCACCGCGATCCTTGAAGACGTTCGCACCCAGCCCGGAAGGTGTCGCGACGTCAGGGTCATCGACCCGAAGCTGTCCACTGCTGTCGCGGTCCGGTGCCAGGATCGGAGACGGGGAAAGACCAATGGTCGATCGAATCGCTGCGAATTCGCTTCGATCCGCCAGCGTGTCGATCGAACTGTCGATCGACAGCGCGAATGGAGCCGGGAAAAAGTTGTGGGCGGCCGCGTTGACAAACAGCGGATCGCCTCCGGGGATCTCAATGTTGAAATCGCTGACCGCGAATGTCAGGTTCGAGTTGAACAGCGTGTCCTGGTACAGCGACCCACCTTCGACCATGCCTCCCGGTACGGCGGCACCCGCGTCAACCGGGCCCGGGCTGCCGGCCTGGAACGATACCTGCTCCACGCCCATGCGCAGGTTCGAGAAGATATTGTTCAGCACGGTGGGCGTGGCCTGTTCGGAGACGAGAACGCCGTGCTCGGGCAGGATCTGGTCCAGATCGTTGCGGCCGGTATTACCGGGAACTCGCTCCATCGGTACCAGGGTGCGACCGTCCGTATCCGGGGTCGGCTCAAGCGGCCGAGAGGGGTTCGGGTTGAAGTAGATGCCGCTGTTGACATCTTCGAATTTGGACAGGTTGCGGATCACCACGAATCGTTCGGTCGCTACTTCCGGCGGCGTGCCCGTGAACTCGGTCGTGAACTCGTGCTGGCGCGGACCACCGTACGCTTCGGCCGCCACCGGCGACACCGGATTCGCGACGCCAAATAGGCCGTTCGGCAAGTTCTGGCGGTTGTTGAGTGGCCTGACGTTCGGGTTATTCGCGTTGTTGGCGTTGTTGATCGTCTGTTCGATAACTCGTGCTACTTCCGGATGCCGCCATGCGGCATTGATGGGAATGGCGACGTTGCCCGCGGCCACTCCGCCCCCGGTATCGAACTCAAACGTCACCGACTGGCCATTGACATCGGTGATCCGGAATTGCTCACCATCCGCATAGGCCGAGGCATTCTCCACCGTCAGGACGTACTGGCGTGGAGCGAGCACGTTGATGTCGATGGAGTAGTCGCCCGTGCTTGCGCCACCTGTGCGGTCGCTGAGACTGATCGGATTGTAAACTTCATTGCCCGCCCCGCTGATGCCGACGTAGTACGTACCGCTCGCGGTGGCGGTGAAGTCGATCAACGGATCCTGCATCGCTCCGGGATTGGCGCGGCTGACCGCCACCTCCTGGCCCTGCTGGTTGAACAGACGCAACACGGCTTGGAGGGAACTGCCGTCCACCAGCGCGTCGACATCGACTACGACATGGTCGCCGGTATCGAGCTGGAACTGGTAGACGTCGACATCGACCGACAGATCGCCGCGGAAATTCGTGGTATCGCCAATTGCCGCCGTCACCGTATACGACTCGGGATAATGCTGCTTTCCCTGCCGCGTATCGATGGCCGCGCCGATAGTATCGTTCGGTTCGACAGCAGCCTCTGGGAAGAACGAGTAATTCCCATCTCCGCCGACGATCGTGTTATTGATGACCCGGGTGAACGGCTGCGGAGCCACGGCGTGGGATACCTGGCGGACGGAGTACATGCCCACCGCAGGGCCGCCACCCGTAAATTCACGCACATTCGTGACGTGTTCCAGGTAAACCGACACATCAAAGGTACCCTGGCGGGGTGCCGCCGTGCCCTGCGGATCATTACCGCCTTGGACCCGGGAAGTGCCTACGAGGGCCTGAATAACGAGTGTGCTATCGTTCGTAATGAGTGGGCTGCTGTCGATGGCGTCCTTCAAGGCGATCGCCATCTCCTGCGGTGAGAACCCCAGGGTGCGGCTTGGCGCGACTGCGATCACAGGATGATCCGAAGCGCAGGTCTGGCCCGTACGGCGGTAGAAGATGGGAATATTACCGTCGTCCCAGCCGTCTCCGCAGGCCGTCGCGCTGCCGTTAATCGCCCACCGCGAAGTGTCGGTGCCGGAGCCGGACATGTCTTCCCACTCGAACGTCAAGACCTGACCAAAGGCGGTGATCTCCAGCAGATCGCCGTCACTCACCATGTCGCCGGCGGTCCAGTTGGCGGAACCGGGGACAACGGCGTTGCCGGAACGGTCGATGCTGGGGGCACGTTGCGGAGTCAACTCGTACGTCTTGGAATTTCCACTGACGTGGATGCCGCCCAATCCATCGCCTGCGATCGTGTTATTCACGATCACCACTCCCGGAACAAATCCACCTTCCTCCGGCAGATTCTGAGCGATCAGGTTGCGCGAGGGCCCCGGATGCGGGCTTTCCAGGCGGATTGGCAGCTGGCTGGTGAACTCGGGGTCCGGGCCGCCTGGGAAGAACTGCCGATGATCGATCACGTCGCGGGCGGCGGACAAGACCAACTGGCCATCGGTATCGCGTTCGCCCGCATCGGAGACGATGCCGAAGTTTTTCGAGTGCTCGATCGTGTTGGAGTGGATCAGTACGACGCCTTGATCACGGAACAGATTCGCATCGCCCCGTTCCTGGAATCGCACGCTGGCGATGCCCTCGGGTGGATGATTCAACGGCGAGGTGGCCATGCTCGAGGCCTCGACGAAGATCGCGCTGTCCCCCGCATTGTCTCCCGTGTCCCCCACCACGATCTTGATCCGGTGCGGTCCTGCGCCCAATCCCGTCGCGGTCGCCACGAGTCGTGTCGTGAATCCGTCGTAGCCGAATTGGCCTGTCGAAGCGGCGTTGGAACCGGGGCTGTTGTCGCGGTACAGGGTTGGATTCACCGAGGGATTAATGGAATTGATCGACACCGGAGTGGCAGCCGGCGTCAGCGCCAGGTTGACCAGGTTGGTCCCATCCGCTCCTTCGTCCAGCAGAATGGCGATGGCATCCCGGAATGCTGTGGCGATCGACTCCTGGTATTCCTCCGAAGCGAAGACGAAGTTCAGGAACAGGTCGCCGCCGACACCGTTGGCGAACGTGAAATCGAACTCGAGAGAAGTGGTGTCTCGGCTGCTGACGGCCAATGCCGCGTTCAGGTCGGCATCGGTTGCGCCGGACGCATGTCCCGTCGACTTGGTGCTCTGATTGGGACCGTTGGCAAACCGCACGTCACCCGTGCTCAGTACGATACCTTCCTTCAAACCCAGCAAGCTCGTTCCGCCAGCGAACATACCTGCCGACGAGTCGCTGCCGACGAATCGCGCATTGCCCAGGGGCGCCAGCCCGGTCGAGGCCTGAGGGCCGAGAATCGTGTCTCGAAGCTGATTCGCGTCTGTCGTCGTTTCCGTTACTGAGAACGGTTGCGGCTGGTCGACCAGCGCCTGCCCGAACAAGTTAATTCGATTGGAAGTGCTGCTCGTTCCACTGGCGGTTCCATCGGACAGCGCGGCCCGGATGCGCAGCGTCGTCTGGAGTTGCGGGCTATTGATGGCATCACGGATACGCCGCGCGATGACGTGGTCGGCATCCGCCACATACACCCCGCCCGACAAGGACTTGAACGGAATGGCGACATTCTGCTGGCGGACCCGATTCCCGTTCACCGGATCCGACGGGTCGTCGAACTCGAACGTCACGCTATTGACGCCGTCACTGATGGTAAAGGTCTGTCCATCAACAACCTGGCTGCCCGCCGGAGCAATCAACGTCGTCTGTTCGGTGAGCCGGTCATTCGTGTCGAAACTGCGATCGAGGATCAGGGAGATCGAACCGGTATCCGAGGATCGGCCGTACTCGCTGCTGGTACGGATCTCGAGTTGGTACGTACCCTGCTGCAAATCACCGGACGAGGCTTGAGGATTGTTAGAAAAGGTTCCATTGGGGAACGTACCGGACACCATTTCGCCGCGCTCGGCGAAACCGATGATCAAGTCGTCGATGTACGCACCTTCCGTCAATGCGACGGAATTATCCGCGTACTCGAAAACCAGCCGCAGGCCGTCCTGTCCGGCGAACTGCCCGAGATTAACGCGCGCCTGGCGCCACCCGGCACCGTTAAACAGCGACGTGACCGAGTTCCCGAAGGCGTTGTTCGAGGCGACCAGCGTCGAATTGCCGGCGGCGTTTCGCACGGAGACGCGGAAGTTGTCACCCGTGGCCGTGCCGAGGAAATAGTTGAAGTAGAGGGTTGGAAGATCTTCGGCCGAATAGCCTTTCAAACTGAACGGGTTCGACGTCAGTGTCCCGGTAGCGTTCGTGGGTACGGACCGGCTGAGCGAATCCCCGAAATAGAAACTCGCACCGGCGCCGGCACCGCCACCACCTCCAAAGACGCCGTGTCCCTGAACGGCCATTTGCAGCGTGTAGATGCTGCCGGGACGAACCACGGTTCCCGTGAAGCCGTTCGCCGCCGCCTGGGCTGGGAAGGTGGCCACACCAAGGTAGTAGGTTCCTGGAGCGGTGAAGTTAAACGTCAGGAAAGCGTCCTGGCCGTTCGTGCTGCCGTTATCAAGCAGGAGATTGTCGTCATTGGAGGCCAAAAGGGCCCCGGTGGAATCGAACAGGGCGATCTCCGAATCGAAATTACCCGCGTCGATATCGAACACGCCCAGGGCGGGCACGGCGGTCGAGGCGGCCGGTACCGTGAATCGGAAATAGTCATAGGAGTCATCCCCGGTGCCGGTCAGTGTCAAATGGGGAATCGTCGTGGAGATATTATTGCGAGGCAGCGCCGCATCTTCGATGTTGGAATCGAAATTGAGATTCCACGGACCGAAATCGACGAATTGCGCCGTCGCGATCGAATCGTTGGCTTCTACCTCAATAAAGCCGGTCGAGACCTGGGAACGGCTGCCGTCGAAGGCAGACGGGATGCCATGCCCCGAGTCAGAAGCGCGATTGGTTGTGATGTTCCAAAGTCCCGTCGCTCCCGTTGCGTCGACCAGCTTGGGGACCACGGGCGCGGATGCCGTCGAGCCGCCTGAGAAATCGATGTGATCTTCCGCGATACGTACCAGCGAATCGATCGGCTCCAGGCGCACCAGCGAGTTGAGCGGATTCGGCAGGAAGAACTGCTCGAGGTCGCGTGGCAGTCTCCCGTCGGCCATCACGGCTGTGTAGTACTGTCCCTCAGGCAATTCCACCGGGCCGATAAAGGGATCGTTGGGGCCGATCGTGCCCCGCGACAGATCTTCGAGGTCCGCGCCGTTCAGAGGACCGGGGCGGTCTTCCGCCACGTTGGAGTTGCGGCCGAACAGCACGAGTCGCCCCGAACTGTCGTATACGCCCAGGCTCGAATTGAACCGCACCAGCGCGTCGGCGTAATCTACGTCGAACACCGCGGACGCGTGGTGCGTTGACCGGTTCGACAGCCCGTCATAGACAACGTTGACCGAGTAGAAGTCAATGTCCGAGGGGTTGCTGACCTCGCCGGCGATACTGATGGCTCCTCGATCTGAGGTCAGCAGATTTCCGACGACCTGTGGACGGTTGCCGGGTGTCAGATTGTTTTGATTGTAGAAGTCATTGACCGCGCTGCCGCCCACGTTTTCGTTTTCCGAGGCTTCTCCCAGCAGCGGCGAGTGGCCCGGAAGCCCGATGACCTCGATGCCATTGTTGGCGTAACGGACCGTGGCGTAACGCACCGTCGAACCCGGGAACTCGTCATTCTCACGGGCCCGAATTTGCATCTGATAGGTGCCGGACGTCAGGCCATCGCGGCTGCGGACGCGCACGTGGAACGTCCCACGCGAACCGACGACGCCAGGCAAAGCCACACGCATCCCCGCGTCGCGAGCATTCGTCGTCATGAAGTCCTTGTACAGACCTGACTGATGCTCGTCGTCGCTAAACTTGCGTAGCGGTGAGGCCACCTGGCCTGTGGCAGCAAACACCTCTCCCGCAGCGACTTCCTCGATCGCGTCGTCCGAGCGTGCCAGCACATTGCCGCTCGCGTCCAGCAACTCGACCACCGTATCCAGGGCGTACGTCGTGCGGTCCAGATCGATCCAGACCTCGGTCCCGGCAACGCCCGTAAAGCTGTAGACGTCGACGTCGTTGGCCGCATTCAGGAAGCCGCGGATCTCGAATCCCATCCGCTGGTTCTCGTCGCCACTCTGCTCGTCCGATGCCAGGTTTCCCAGCACTTGGGCCGTATTGGTCGTGGCATTCAGCCCAGGAGCGGTAACGTCCCGCGACTCCATTTCCAGCACGATATCGACATTTCGGTCGTTGCTGTACTGGTCCAGTCGAATGCTGCGCCAATCGTTCGGGTGCGCAACGGTGGCGATGCCGTTATTATTCGTGTCGGACTGCGGCGAGTCGTCGGGTTGGACGCCCGCGCCCACGGAGTCGTCATGCAACGAGGTCAGGACGACCGGGAAGCCAGGCTGGCCCACGATCTGGAGTGTGCCCCCGATGCGATCCTCGATCTCGAACGGCCGGCCGTACACCGTGATGCCCGCGCCATTATACGGGTTCGAATTTGAGATCAATCCGTCCTGATTCTGGTTATACGTGTTGTTCAGCTGACCGGCGCCCAGGAATTTGACAACCAGGCTCTCGGTCGAACTGCTCACTAAGCGCAGGCCGCCGAGCGTATGGTGTTCCGGCACCACGATCTCGTCGAAGGCCCACTTGCGATTTGCGTTACGCGAATCCTGCTGGTCGAACTGGTTGGTGACCACATGGACGATGTCGGTGTCGTCCCACACGCTCTGACTGGTCAATTCCTCGCCGCGGATCACCATGCCGTTGATGGCGTTGTTGGCCAGCTGATTGCCGCGAACGAGCGGTCCCTGATTGTCGCCGTACTCGGTGATGCGGTTCGCCAGACCACGAGAGCGTCCGATGTCCACGACGCTGTCGGAGATCAGCGAGTTGGCATTGATCGAGATAACGGGCAACTGGAGGTTTGCCGCCGTTTTCGACGCGTCGTACAGCGTGTTGTTGTCGCGGATGATGTTATCCACGATGATCGGCTGAGCTCCCCGCACGAAAATGGTGGCTGGACGATTGTAGCCGCGGCCGAAGCGGTCCAGCGGTCCCTGGCCACCCACACCTTCCGCGTTGTTCTCGAGGATACTATTTGTCAGCCGCAGTTCGGACTGGTGCACCTCGATGGCGTTGAAGCCCACGAACGTTCCGGAATCCTGGGTGATGCCACCGCCGTAGGCGATGAGTGCGTGATCGATACTGCCCGAGCTGAGCGGTCCCAGGAAGAGGCCACCCCAGTTTCCGGGACGTGGGGTCGCTTCGCCATTGGACTGGCTATTGTCGTTGTTCGTGTCAAACGTGCCCCCGACCCCGTACGAGTCATCGAGCCGCGAAGTGATGATGACTTCCTGGCCGACCACGCCTTCCGCGATGAACTGGGCTTTGAAGCCGGTCTCGATCCGCGAGCCTTCCATCTTCAGGACTGTGCCGGGGTCGAGTGCCAGCCGCGCGCTGGGACGGGCGCGGATCACCCCGAACGAAGAGACATCCAGGATGTCGCCTTGCGTGAGACCGTCGTCTCGATACTGGGTACTTGTCGCATCCAGTTCCGCGGCCAGGTAGTACGGCGCAATGCCTCCATCGGTGCTCCGATAGAGCCTTCGCGACACGAATTCGCCCGTCGCGGCCGGCAGGTTGTTCAGATTGACACCGCCTGTGTTGTTCAACGTAACGGTCGAGGTGGCATCCGACGAGGCACCTTCTTCGCCCTGGGCATTGACAAAGACAATCCGGTAATTGTAGACGCCTGCGGTCAGCGAGCCGCGGGCGCTGGCCGCCAGAGTAACACCGCTCACCGCCGGCGGATCGCGCTGCAAGAGCGTCCCGAGGAGCGGACGATTGTCGATGTAGACCCGGTCAGTCGCGTTGATTTCGGCGACCAGCTGGTAACCCTGCGACGGATCGTCGGTTCGGTAAATCCGCCGCCGGATAAAGTCGCCGCTAGCGGGTGGTAATCCGTCCAACCGCAGTGCCGAATTGTTCGCCGTTGTCGCGGTACGGACTTCCGAGGGACGCCCCTCGAACCCGTTGGCGTCAACAAACGTGATCTTGTAGGAGTACGTGGTGAACGGGTTGAGGAAACCTCCGGCCTCATTCGTGAAGGACACCTGCGCCAGCGAAGGCCGGGAAAGGTCCAGGAACGGGCTCCCTCCGCTCCCTTGAATCAACAGGTTCTCCGACAGAATGTGGACGATGTCGGTGTCGTCGAACCGGCCGGATACCGTCAGTGGCTGCTGGACATCGCCGGCCGGGGTTTCGATCCGAATGAACAGGCCGTTGTTGGAATTGTTCGCCAGGTAATTGGCGTAGATGTCGGGTCCGACCCGCTGATAATCCGACGTGAACTCGCCGCCCTGCTGGAATCGTGGCGAGTGAAAGTTGGATTCATCGAAGCTGTCGGGCGTGGCCGACATGGCCGAGTCGGCGCTATTGGTGATGCGGTTGAAGGTGACGGTCGGGCGAGTCTGGACGATCTGGATTGGATTGACGACCTGCTGGACCGAGTCGATAACGACGTTGCCACCTCCGCCGTAGCGGATATCCGCGTGATTGACGTAGTTGAGAAAGATCCCTTCGTCCTCGAGATTGACACGCGATTGGGCGCGGTCGACGTCGTCGCGGAAGACGATGCCGCCCCAGTCGCCGGCGCCCGGTGAGGTGACGGGCGGATGGGTGTCCAAGCCGATCGTCTGATCCAGCCAGGAGGTGAAGTAAACCTGATGCTCGGGAGTGCCCAGCACTTGGAACGCGCCCCCGCTTCGATCGACGGTGGTCGACGAGCTGCCGACGCCGATCCGCGATCGGCGCATTTTGAAGACCGTGCCGGGCTCAACCATGACGGTGACGCCCTTGGGAACGGCGAGCTCGGTGCCATCGCTCAGGATCTGGCCGGGCAATGTGCCGAATCCGACTTCGTAGGCAAAGTTATCGTTGAGCGTGGTCAGATTCCCATCCGTGCCCCCGTTTCCGACGACGCGAATGATGTCGCCGGGCTGTGCCGCCGAGAATGCGTTCGTCACGCCGGCGCGGGCCAGATTGTTGAAGGGCTTACCCGCTGAGCCATCCGCATTGGGACCGGCTGTCTTGTCGACGAAGATTGTCCGACCGTGCACTTTCAGGCCCGTCAGGTTCGTGCTCAGCTGCACCTGTCGCTCATGCCCGAACAAGCTGCTGTTGAAAACCAGCCGGTTTCCTTGAGCCTTGGCAAAGTCGTCGTTCGCTGCCGACGTGTCGTTGCCGAAGACGGCACTGATTTTCGTCGCGAGCTCTGTCGCGATCTCGTCCGCCGTGGAGACTACGCCGCCACCGGCACCCGTCCGGAAGCTGATGGCAACGTTGCCCGCCGCGGTACCCGGATTGGGGCCATCGATCGCATTAAATTCGAAATCCTCGCGCGCTCCGTTGCTATTAGTGATTGTGATGATCTGGCCGTCCGAAAAGCTCCGGCCATCACCCAGCACTTCGATAATGCGATCGACGGGCTGTGTCTGGAACCAGAAGTTGTAGACGCCTCCCGCCACTCCGTCCGTGTCGCCGTCCAGCGGCGTGCGCTCGCCGTCCGCATCACGAATCGTGTGTTGATCTTCGACCTGGGAGCGGAAGTTCAGCCGCAGTTCGTACTGTCCCTGACTCTTGCCCCCCAAGCCTGTGTCGGCGATGGTCGGATCATAGATCGCGTTGCCGCTCGCCGTCACACCAATGTAATAGACGCCTGCCGACAGACTGACCTCGATCAAGGAGTCGCGGCTGAAGTAGTCATCATTGACGGCGAGCACTTCGCGCGTGC
>JBFWYF010000048.1:0-16794 GCA_050186685.1 Pirellulaceae bacterium | reverse complement strand
CTGGACGAAACCATCACGAAGTAGCGGGAGCACGCACATGGATCCTCGCACGGAATACTTGTTGACCCAGACTCGGCGGCAGCTGCTGACCCGCGGGGTGTCGGCGGCCGGAGTGGCCGCCTTGTCGTCGCTGCTCGGCGGCGGCCCGGCCAGCCGCGTGCTGGCCGCGGAGTCGGCCTCACCCCGGAAAGGCGGTCTTGCCGGACTGCCGCATCACCCGCCGACCGCCAAGCGGTTCATCTACCTGTTCATGAACGGCGGCCCCGCGCAGCATGACACCTACGACTACAAACCGGAGCTGGACAAGCTGTTCGACAAAGACTTGCCCGACTCGGTGCGCCAAGGCCAGCGCATCACAACGATGACGAGCGGTCAGAAGCGATTGCCGATCGCTCCTTCGATGTTCCAGTTTGCGCGGCACGGTAAGTGTGGCCGGTGGGTGAGCGAATTGCTGCCCGAGACGGCGAAAGTTGTGGACGACCTGGCGTTTCTGTATTCCGTCCACACGAACGCGATCAATCACGACCCCGCGGTCACCTTTATCCAGACGGGGCGCGAGCTGCCCGGCTGGCCCAGCCTCGGCGCTTGGCTGGCCTATGGCCTGGGTGTCGAGACGCAGGAACTGCCCAATTATGTGGTCATGACTCCGACATGGACCGGCCGCAAGAGTGCCCAGGCGCTTTACTCGCGCCTGTGGGGGACTGGCTTCCTCCCGCCTAACCTGCAGGGCGTCGCCCTGCGCGCCCAAGGCGATCCGGTCCTGTTCATCAAGAACCCGCCCGGAGTCGACGGGCCTACCCGCCGAAAAATGCTGGACGGGCTGGCTGAGCTGAACCAGATGCAGCTGCAACAGTACGGCGATCCCGAAACGGCTGCCCGCATCGCCCAATACGAGATGGCCTTCCGGATGCAGACATCGGTACCCGAACTGACGAACATCACCAGCGAGCCTCAGCACGTACTCGATCTGTACGGGCCCGAAGTCAAGACTCCAGGCACCTTCGCCGCCAGTTGTCTCCTGGCACGCCGGTTGGCCGAGCAGGGCGTGCAGTGCATTCAGCTGTTCCACCGAGGCTGGGACCAGCACGGCAATCTGCCGAAGGATTTGCGCAACCAGTGCCATGATATCGACCACGCTACTCGTGGTCTGATCGAAGACTTGAAACAGCGTGACATGCTTCGTGATACGGTAATCCTATGGGGTGGCGAATTTGGCCGCACCGTGTACTGTCAGGGGGAACTGAGCCGCGACCAATACGGGCGGGATCACCATCCTCGCTGCTTCACAATGTGGATGGCGGGAGGCGGAATCCAAGGAGGACGCTCGATCGGACAGACCGACGAGTTCAGCTACAACGTCGTCCTGGATCCCGTCAAGATCGCGGACATCAATAACACGGTCCTCCATTGCCTGGGCATTGACAACCGGCGTCTGTCGGTCAAGTTTCAGGGACTGGATGCTCGCGTGACCGGCGTGGAAACGTGCCGGGTGCTGAAGGAGCTGCTCACCTAGCCGCCATCCTGGACTTCCGGGTGCCGCCATGCAGCGCCGGTTCGGCGCCCCATGTGCCGGGCACGAGCCGCAACGTTCGCGTACCCGGAGGCTGCTCATGAGCCGCACCAGCTGTGCTCCGCTACCGCCGCGTCCCGAAATTCCCGCCTGGCCGCGGCCCGATGAGGCCGTCCATACGGCTCTGGAACGAGCCTGGCAAGACGGCAGCTGGGGGAAGTACTCAGGACGGCATGGCGACCAGCTCATGGCCCGGCTGGCGGCCATGCATGCGGTGCGGGAAGTCCTGCTGTGCAGCAGCGGCACCATAGCCGTGGAGCTGGCACTGCGGGGTCTGCAAGTCGGTCTGGACGACGAAGTGATCCTCGCGGGGTACGACTTCAGTGGTAATTTTCGCGCCGTCGAATCAACCGGTGCGACACCGGTGCTGGTCGATATCGCCGCGCATCATTGGTGCCTGGATGTCGGTCGAGTCGAGGCAGCCATCACATCGCGTACGCGTGCCGTTGTGGTCTCGCATCTGCATGGGACGCTGGCCGACATGGAGCAGCTGGTCCAACTCGCGCGACCCCGTGGTATCGGAATCGTCGAGGACGCTTGCCAGGTGCCGGGTGCGATCGTGCAGGGGCAGGTCGCGGGCCGCTGGGGAGATGTCGGCGTCTTGAGCTTCGGCGGCAGTAAACTGCTGACGGCGGGGCGCGGCGGTGCCGTGCTGACAGATCGGCCCGAAATCGCGCAACGCATTCGTATCTACTGCGAACGCGGGAACCATGCATTCCCGTTGAGCGAACTACAGGCGGCCGTATTATTGCCGCAGGTCGAGCAACTTGCCGCGCAGCATGCTCAGCGGCAGCTGCGCGTTGCTCGGCTGCTGAGTCTCTGTTCCCCTGAATGGCCTGTGGTGCCGGTGGTCGATGCCGGCGAAGGCAACCAGCCCGGGTACTACAAGCTGGCGTTTCGCCCCCGACAGCCGGAGCTTCCGCGGGCGGTCTGGATCGAAGCGCTGCAGGCGGCCGGAGTGCCGTGCGACATTGGCTTTCGGGGATTCTGGCGGCGATCCGGAAAACGCTGCCGCGCTGCCGGCTCGCTCGACCGCAGCCGCGCGGCGGCGGAAGAGGCCATCCTGTTGCATCATCCGATTCTGCTCGCGGATCTGGCAGCGATGGATTGGCTGGCTGCGGTGTTCGCCGCTGTGGGGCAGGAGCTACGGGGGGCCCGCCAGTCCTGACGTGAGGATCACGTCGCGCCCTGCGGCGCGGGCTCGGTAAGCAGCTGCCGTAGATGGAAATGGTACTTCCCGAGTTTCCCGCCGTAGTTTCCCGCACTGATGGCCACGACTCCGTCGCCGGCCGCGGCCCGAATTGCAGCGACCATGGCCCGTCCTACGGACGTCTCGTCCGTACCGTCGAGGACAATCTCGTAGGCGCAGTTCGCGTCCGGATGCAGGCGCGTTTCCACGCGTCCTCGCAAGGTCGGACAAAAGGCGTCCGCGGTCGACGCGACAAGTCCCTTGTAACGCGACCCGACCTTGCTGCCGCTACGCGCGACGCCTCCGGGAAACGGAGCGATCACATTTCCGGCGCCGACCACGGCTTCCGCGGCGCGCCGGGCGGCCGCCAAGCCCGCCGCCTTGTCCCGCGTCTGCAGAATGATGTTGCCTCCGGCCACGCCCTTGGCCACTCCGGCAATGTCCTCAATCAGGAATTCCCCGTCCATCACCGGAATGCGCCAGTAACGCCTGCCGTCGAGTTTCTTGCTTTTCTGGTAGCCGTCGCCGAAAAAGCGGATGTGCTTGCCGAGTGCAATCTTCTCGGCAGCGCCGGGCAGGCCGTTATAAACAGCAGTTGAGGGGCACGTCATCAGACACTGTCCGACGCGATTCGGAATCGCTTTGGCCAGCGCCGCGGTCGACATGCCGAACACTAGCACCGATGCCCCGGCCCGCCCGTCAGGAGTGGTATCGGAATCCAGCATCCGCTCCAGGCCGATTTCCGCATCGCAGGCGATGACGGAAGCACTGTAGCCGATGAACGCTCGCAGTCCCGCGTCCAGCCAATAGGCATCGTCCGCAGTAACCAGTAATCGCGCGTAACGCATGCCGAACGCTTCGGCAAACGTATCATCAATGAACGTGTCACCCAGTTTCATCGCCGCCGCGTAACCGCTTTCTCCTCGCTCGCCCTGCTCGCGTGCCCAACCAGGATCGCTATAGAATTAACTTCCCACTGTCCCCAGGGGGGCGAGAGGGAAAAACTTGGCTGTCATTTCCTCGGCGATCCTACAGCAGTTCGTCCAACTCGTCGACCAGCTGCTCGAATCTTGTCAGTGCCGTTTCGACCGCTTCCGGCCGCTCCATATCGACCCCCGCTCCGCGGAGGAGCTCGAGAGGAAGTTTGGAATTTCCTCCCTGCAGGAATCCCAAGTAATCCCGTAATTCGCGCTCGCCCCCCTCGAGAACCCGGCGGGACAGGGCAATCGCGGCGGACAGGCCCGTCGCATACTTGTATACATAAAAGCCGCGGTAGAAATGGGGGATACGCAGGCATTCCAGCGACAGTTCGTCGTCGATCGCAAACTCGGGACCGAAATACGCGTCGAGCAATCCGCGGTACACCTGCTGGAAGGCCTGGACCGTCAGCGCTTCTCCGGCCTCGGCCATCTCGTGCGTGATCTTTTCGAACTCCGCAAACATCGTCTGCCGGATGATCGTACCTCGGATTCCGTCAATTTCGCGGTTGATCAGATATGCCCGCTCTTCGTCACTGCGAGCCTGTTCCATCAGGTGGTGGCTGAGCAGTTGCTCGTTGAACGTGCTGGCCACTTCAGCTACGAATATCGTGTAGTGATAGTACTCGAAAGGCTGGTGCCGAGCGGAGTACCACGTGTGCATCGAGTGTCCGGCCTCGTGCGCGAGCGTGAAGACATCGTCGAGCAACTCGGGCTTGTAGTTCATCAAGATGTACGGATCGCTGCGGTAGGTTCCCGAGCTGAAGGCTCCACTCTGCTTACCTTGATTCGGATAGCGGTCGCACCAGCGCCCCAGGAGCCCGCGCTCGAGCTCCGCGCCATATTCAGCGCCCAGCGGACGGAGAGCCGCAATCAGGACCTTGACGGCCTGGTTCCAGTTATGCCGCGTTTCCCGCTCGCTCAGGATCGGTACGTAGGTGTCGTAGTGATGGATTTCCTTCAGCCCCATCTTGCGGCGCCGGACATCGTAGTAGCGATGGACGGAGGCGAGCTTTGATCGCACGGCGCCGATCAAGTTGTCGTAGACCGTCTGGGGCACGTCGTCCGGAAACAGCGCAGCGGCCAAGGCACTGGAGTACCCACGCGCTTTGGCGTAGTACGCGTCCAGCTGAATCGCCCCGCACAGCGTCGCGGCCAAAGTATGCTGATGCGCCTGGAACTGGGCGTAGTACTGGTGGAACGCGTTCTTCCGTACGCTCCGCTTCGGCGAGTGCAAAAACTGGCTGAAGGTGGCGTTTGTCAGTTCCACCAGTTCGCCGTCCTGATTGCGGACAGAACCGAACTTCAGATCTGCGTCCAGCAACTGGCGAAATGCCTTGCTGGCGGTTTGGACGGCCTCGCCCTGCATCGCCAGTAATTCTTCCTCTTTCTTACCCAGCGTGTGCTTCTTGTAGCGGAGGATACGCTCTAACAAGAGCCGGTAGGGCCGCAGTTCGGGCGCGGCCAGCAGCGTCTTCATCTTTGGACCGGGAATCGCCATGATCTCCGGCCGAATGAAACTCGCTGCCTGCGCCGCCGCGGTCGCGGCGTGCTGGAAGCGGCCAATCATCCGCTGGTAGTCGCTGTTGGACTGATCCTCAGCCGTCTTCAGAAACGCATACGTGCCCAGCTTTTCGGCCAGCTCGTCGAGCTGGCTGTCAAATCGCAGGCAATCGGCCAGGGCGGACGGCCCCGTGGCTAGTTGGCCCCGGAAAGCTTCGTATCCGGACGTATCCTGCTGGTACTGCTGGAATGCCTTCTCCCAGGCCATGTCGTCCGGGTAAAGACTGGCCAGATCCCAGGTGTCCGCGGCTTTAACCTGCTTGCGACTCGGAATGCGCTTCACCCTACCACTCCCTGTGCGCCTGCTCGGATTCGTCGGGACCTGCCCGGGCGCTAACGAGACAAGTCGCATTCGTCGGACATCTCCGGCGCTAACGCGGCTCGTCATCGATCGTCACCCAGCGACGATCCGCAAACGACTGCAGAACTGCGTCCGCTACCAACTGAGCCCGCAGGCCGTCGTAAAAGCTCGGAACGGCGTCACGCTGCTCGACGATGGCGGAGACGAATTCCCATACCAGATCGTAACGGAAGACGGTGGCCGGCTCGCCCACCTGTGGATCGCGCGGGCTGGCGGCCGGCTTCAGGAATTCGGCCGGCACCGGGGACGGTGCCAAGTCACTCCCTGTCTTGCCGACGAGAATATGGTTCGGATCGTGCATCCGATACACCGCCGATCCCTCCGCGCCATTGACCTCGGCCCACTCATGGCCAAATCCCTTCATTCCATATCCCTTGGCCAGCGTTGTCCCCTCCCAGACCCCGGTCGCCCCGCCGGCGAACTCACCGATCAGCGCCGACCAGTCGTCCACCTCGGAAGGCGCGCAAGGCTGGCCATCCACGGTTCGGTCGCGGGGCGCGAAGCGGGCCACCGCCCCCGTGATGTGGCGGATGGGCCCCAGCAGATCGATCGCGAAATCAATCCGGTGGATCGTCATGTCGAACAGATCACCGGCCCCCGCCTTCGATTTGTACTGACGCCACCCCCAGCTCGTCTCGGGCCAGTCGAGGAAACGCTGGCTGCGAAAATGCCGCAGCTCCCCTAAAGCCCCGCTGGTCACCAGATGCCGCAGGTATCGCATGGCAGGCGCGAAACGATAGGTAAAAGCCGTCATGTGAACGACTTGGTGGTCGCGTGCCGCGTGATACATCGCCCGCACCTCGGCGGCATCCAGCCCGAGAGGCTTCTCGCACATGATGTGTTTGCCGTGCTGGGCCGCCAGCTCGGCGATTTCGCGGTGCGTAAAATTCGGCGTGGCAATGATCACCGCATCGACTTGATCAGAAGTGCAAACTTCTTCGAACGACGTGGTGCAGAAGTCCAGTTGCCAGTCTTGCCGCCGCTTGTCGAGCAGCGCGGAGCTGGTATCGCAGGCCGCCACGAGTTGGGCGCGGGGATCCAGTCGGATACCCGGCACGTGGTGATAATCGCTGACCGCTCCGGCACCGATAATGCCGATCCGAACAGGTTGCGGAGCAGGACGCATGTTTCCCCTCACTCGGAATGCATAGGCATGACAGCAGGGCGGCTTTCCAGCCTGCAAGGAAGGGCCACGTGACGTCCCGCTGGTCGCCAGGCAGACGACGGACGTCGCCAGCAAGTTAAGGCCCGACGGAAGTTGGGGCAAGGGCTGTGCGTTTTCGGGCATCCTCGTGTGAGCTGTTCTGACCCACTGGACAGGCTGGGCAAAATTACCGCCGCTGCCATCATAAAGAGGGGTGTGCAAGGGGTGGGGTGAGGCTTACATTGTGGTGATTGTTTGAAGCGAGGCGGGACAGTTATTCGGGATTCCCGCCGATTGTTGATTTTGCTTAGAAAGTCATCCCAACAATGTGCATTCTCGCGATTCAGTATAAGCTCGTGAACGAGACGCCGATTCTCGTTGCCGAGAACCGGGAGGAATCGTACGACCGCCCTTCGGCGCCTCCGTCGATTCAATCCGGTAAACCACGAGTTCTGTGCGGCCTCGACAAACTGCATGGAGGAACTTGGCTGGGAGTGAATCAGAACGGGCTTTTGATTGGAGTCTGTAATCGTCATCGATTTCGTCCGCCGTTGGAGCCTAAGTCGCGGGGGGTGCTCTGCCGCGAGTTGCTGCGCGCTAACTCCGCCCGCCGGGCGGTCGATTTATGTCTCGAAGAAGTCTCGACAGGCAACTACAACGGAGCGAACTATGTCATCGCCGACTACGAGTCGGCGTGGTGCGTCCACGCTTCGGACGACTACGAAGTCGTGCAGTTACAGCCCGGCTTGAGCATCGTGGCGGGGGGCGACGTCAATGAGTTACGCGACAAGCGTGTGAAGCTGGCCCATCGGCTGCTGACACTCCAGACGCTGGACTCGCCGGTGAAGTTCCTGGCCGTAGCCAGCAAGGTATTTGCTCGGCCGTCCTCGGGGCCTGGCCGGCCGAGTATGGTCGTACGAGACAGCGGACGCGGCACCGTGAGCTCCACGTTGATCGCGCTGGGGAAGAAACCTCGGGATGCGATCTACCAGTTCGCGAATGGGTCGCCCGACCAGACGAAGTACGAGGACTATTCGCCGCTGTTGCGGGACATTTTGAGCCGCGGCCTCCGCGAGTCGCGGTCGAAGGTCAAGGCATAGCGTATCGGAAGGTCACGCCCGGGTGGGGACGGCCGTGGGCGGCCGTCCCCGTCTGGGGTACCTCCTCTTCTCGGCAAACGGGCGAGCACGGCCCGTCTCTCGTTCCGCTTCCAGTTCCCAAGTTTCGCGTGGGGACAAGTCGTTTAACCCGTAACCGCAGGCGACGACGGAGCTCAGGCGAACTTCGGTTCCGGACCAGGCGGAAGACTCCAGTGGTGCTTTCTCGCCGGGTGGTAGCGGATGGACCATGTTCGCCTGGTTGGTTCACTGTGGCTTCGCACCCGCTTGAGACCCATCCGCTTGCGAACCGCCCATTCCACAGGGAGCCCCGAGCCGCGCGGTGTCGGACAACCAGCATCGTTCGCCCGCGGCCCGGTGAACGGCGGAGATGTCCCTGGTGGGAGCTTGCCAAATGCCTCGCGGCGCATGACGATGACCGGCGCGAGATTGCACCTATGACCAAGAAACTTGGACCCTACCGACTCGAGCGCCTGCTGGGGCGCGGTGGCATGGGGAGTGTCTTTGCGGGAGTTCACGAAGAGACGGGCGAGCGGGCCGCTATTAAGTCCTTGTCGGTGGGGCTCGCCGACGACTTGAACTTCCGCTCGCGCTTTCAGGGCGAGATCGAAACGCTGAAGCAGTTACGGCACTCGAACATCGTCAGGATTCTGGGAGAAGGCGAGCAGGATGGACAACTCTTTTACGCCATGGAACTCGTGGATGGGAAATCCTTGCAGGAGCTCCTGCAGGCCGGATATGAGTTTTCCTGGCAAGAAGTGCTGCGCATCGGCATCGACATTTGCGGTGCCTTGAAGCACGCGCACGATTGCGGGGTCATCCACCGCGACCTGAAGCCGGCTAATCTGTTGCGAACCGCGGACGGCACCGTCAAGCTGACCGATTTTGGTATCGCCAAACTGTTCGGAGCCTCGCATCAGACAGCAGCCGGCAGCGTGGTCGGTACGGCGGACTATATGTCGCCGGAGCAATCCGATGGTCGGCCGGTGACACACCGGACGGACCTGTACAGTCTGGGCGCAGTCCTCTTCACCCTGCTGGCACGCCGGTCCCCATTTCAAGGCGGGACGTTGGCGCAAGTGGTCCACAAGCTGAAATACGAAGAGGCGCCTTC
This sequence comes from Pirellulaceae bacterium, assembly GCA_050186685.1. GTDB lineage: Bacteria > Planctomycetota > Planctomycetia > Pirellulales > Pirellulaceae > CAZFLF01. The sequence goes on along the minus strand of JBFWYF010000048.1, from coordinate 7,758 downwards.
GGTACGGCGTTTTGCCCCGCAGGTGCCCGTCGAGTTGGACGCATTGGTCTCGGAACTGTTACGCAAAGACGCCTCCCAGCGACCCGCCACAGCCCTGGCGCTCGCGAACCGTCTGCGAGCCATGGAGCACGTTCTGACCGCGCGCGAACCGAACCTGCCGGCGGACGCGCCCACCAGTGAATCGCCGATGGGCGAAATTGATGCTCCAACAGCGATGGTTCCTCCGGAGGCGGCCACGAAGCTTGGACCTACGTCCCTCGACAACGAGAACGCCGTGCTCGGGCAGTTTTCCTGGAATGAGGCCACGGTCGAAACTTCGCCGACGCGGCCGCCGACTGCCCAGCCTACCGTTAAACCCAGCCATCGGCCGACCGTTCAGAATCCGAACGGAGGAACGCCTTCCGCAGTTCCTGAAGTCCCGGCTACGGGGAGCCGTTTCACGACGATCGATGAGCAGACGCGCCGCCGATCCGAACGCCGTCTGTCTGGCGACGAGGAACCGGCAGGTCAGGGGTGGGCGGGAGCGGTCGGAATTGCTGCGACCCTGCTTGTCATCATCGCGCTTTGCATCTGGGGGCTGTGGCCGCCGTCCGCGGACTCGCTTTATGACCGGATTCAGACGACGATCGGGGATCAGGGAGCCGACTACGCTTGGAAGGACATTGACGCGTTTCTGACAAGGTTCCCTGCGGATCCCCGCTACACAGAACTCGCTCTGCTGCGCAGGGACATCGATGCGGACTGGTTGGAGAGTCGGCTGCGCAAACGCAAACGCCTTACCGACGGGCACGGCATCGAACGATACGAACAGGAATGGCTGGACGCCTATCACCTCCGCCATAAGGACCCGAACCTGGCTCGCGAGAAATGGCAATCCATCCTGCGGCGGTACGCCGAGCAGCCGAATCCCACCGAGTCGCTGCAGACCGTCCTCGATGCCACCCGACATCAGCTGAAACGACTTGACTCACGGGAAGAAAATCCATGAACCGCCGATTGTTGATCTTGACTGAGGGGCACACGAATCCGCACACCGCCAAGACCGCGAGTTGCCTGATCCGCTATTGCCGTGAGGAGGTCGTCGCCCTGCTCGACGGCACTCAGGCGGGGAAAACGGCGTACGATCTGCTCGGCGTGGGCGAGGACGTACCCGTGGTGGGGTCGCTGGATGAGGCCCGCGAGGCGAAGACGTTGCTGCTGGGGATTGCCCCTCCAGGAGGCAAGATTCCCCCGCCCTGGCGCAAAGTGATCTTGGGTGCCATCGAGCGCGGGATGCATGTCGTATCGGGGCTCCACGATTTCTTGACCGATGATCCCGAGTTCGTCGCCGCCGCCCATCGGCACGGAGTTACCTTGACCGATGTCCGCAAGAACCACGAACGCGATGTCGCTCGGCGGAAAGGACTGAACGAAAACTGCCTTCGGATCCTGACCGTCGGCCACGATTGCAGCGTCGGCAAAATGGTCGCGGCCGTCGAACTTACGAAAGGCCTGCAGGCCGCTGGCTATAAAGCCAAGTTTATCGCGACCGGGCAGACGGGAATCATGGTCGAAGGGGATGGCTGCCCGATCGATCGTGTCATCGCCGACTTTGTGAGCGGCGCGGTCGAAAAGATGGTCCTCCAGCATCAGCACCACGAAGTACTGGTCGTCGAAGGGCAGGGAAGCCTGGTCCATCCCTCCTACTCGGGCGTGACACTCAGCCTGATGCACGGCGCTTTCCCCCATGCCATGATTTTCGTCTATGAAGTGGGGCGCGAAGTCGTGACGGGAGTGGAAACCGTGCGCATTCCCCCGCTTCGGCGGATGATTGAGATTAACGAGATGATGGCCAGCGTCGAGCGGCCCTGTCCTGTCATTGGCATTGCCATGAACAGCCGGAAACTGTCCGATGAAGCGGCGGAACAAGAACGCGAACGAGTTCGTGCCGAAACGGGCTTGCCCGTCGCCGACCTCATCCGCCACGGATCCCAGGATCTGATCGACGCCATCGTGCGGTTCCAGCGCGAGCAATGGCACGCCGCCCGCTGAGAGTGATCCGCTGAGACATGGGTTAGCTACCGCGGCCCCAGCTTGAGAACCGCCTCTTGGGCCTCCATGTGCACGCCACGGCGTGTGCCCGGTTCCAGCTTGCTCAGTTCCGACTTGGCCAGGGTATTCAGAGCCTCGACCAACTGGCTCAGGTCTGCGGTTGCATTGTGGGTGGCGAGCATCTGTGCGGCGCGGATTCCGTTCTGCAGCACGAGCAGCCGCTTCCAGGGCTTGCCTTCCTCCGCAGTCTCATGCCGCACGGCCTCGTCACTTTCCGGGTCCAGCATCTCGAGCAGCACCGGTAAGGCCCGTTCGTCACCGTGGCGGCACAGCGCGAGAGCGGCGTTGAAACGCGCATTAGGGTAACCGTCGTCCAGCATGGTGACCAGGCGCTCCTGAACCTGCTCGCCACCCAGCATGCCCAATGCGTAAGCGGCCGTCGAACGCAATTCCGCCATTCCAAATTCGGGATCCGGATTCTGCTGTTCGCGCGACGCCCGTAACAGCACCTCGACGAGCTCTTCCTGCTGTTGCAGCTCGGCGGGTTCATTGTGGTCGATGTACACCGCCAGCGACTGAACGGCGCTGCGCCGCACCTGGAGATCCTGCTCCGCACGCTGGGTCCCCGCGGCACGGAGCAACGTGGGCAAAACATCGGCCACTTCGAATTCGCCCAGGGCTCGACAGAGAAAGACACGCAGTTGCACCAGGTTGCTGTCGTCGGTGGGCGCCTTATCAAGCTGGTCCTCCAGCACCGCAGCAACTTCCTTAGCCAATGCCGCGTCACGCTTCAGCTCCGCGCTTTGCGGATTGCGTAACAAGTCCGCCAATGTCAAGGCTTTCTGCCAGCTGGCGTCATTCATTTTCCGCAGGTCCCGCACCAGCTCGGTGGGATTCGTTCCCATATGGGCGAGCCAGTTGAACAGCAGCCACACCACGACAATGATCGAGACAATGACGAGCGGTATGACAAACAGTTGCAGGATGAAACCGACGGTGGGTGGTTCGATGGGAGGTAGTTCTCCGCTCGGAGGTTTCCGGACGGGTTCTGCGACACGGTCTGGGCGGGACGCATCGGACGTGGTCATGCGGTATCCTGGTTCATCAAACTAGGGATGATTTCAAGTTTAGAACCAATGGCTCTGGTGGCATAGGGCACGGATTGTCGCACCCACCCGCTCGTTCCTCGGCGATCCCAGGCGAACTCACGTGACAGCTTCCGTACGGCGCGCCGAGACGTTTCGATTAGGCCTGCTCTTTGGCTTGCTCTATTTCGCTCAGGGGATTGCGGAACCGACGGAAGGGCTAATCGCCCAGCCTGTTCGATCGATGCTGTCCGACTGGCAGTTTTCCCCTACGGCGATTGGTGCCTTTGCGTGGGCGATTTCCCTGCCTTGGTGGCTGAAACCGGTGTACGGGTATCTTTCGGACTTCGTGCCGCTGGCCGGGTTCCGCCGTAAGAGTTACCTGCTACTCGCAACCGCCGCGGCCAGCATCAGTCTGCTGCTGCTGTTCTGGTGGCCGGTGCCGGCCGGGTCGCTTACCGGGTTGTTGGTCTGGCTCCTGATTCCGACGCTGGGAGTGGCCGTAGCGGACGTGGCCTTGGACGGTTGGATGGTCGAGCGAGGTCAGCCGTTGGGGATTACCGGCACGCTCCAGTCGGTGCAGTGGACGGCCTTATACGCAGCCACGATTTTGACCGGCAGCTTGGGAGGATGGCTGAGCCAGTACAATTTGCAGCCGTGGGGCTTCCTGATCTGCGGTGTGGCGCTGGCCCCCACCGCGGCGCTGGCGATCTGGGTCGATGAGCGTCCTTGCGAGCCATCTACCCGTGGGGAGGGCGGCCAGCTCTCGCGGCTGGTCCACGATCTTCGTTCGCCACCCTTGTTGGCCATGTGCGGGTTTCTGCTGCTGTGGAATGTCAACCCGTTCGCATCCACGGTATTGCAGATCTACCTGACCAGCGAACTGGGGCTGGGGGAGCAATTCTACGGTGACACCGTGTCGCTCCAGGCGATAGCCGCGGTCGTGGCGAGCTCCACGTATGGATTGTATTGCCGGCGTGTGCCCCTACGTGGCCTGTTGCACGGCTCGATACTCTGCGGGATCCTGGCGACGATCTGCTATGGCGGGCTAGCCGACCGGACCACGGCTGTGGCGATCAGCCTGTTCGCCGGCTTCATTTACATGACGGGCAGCCTGATCCAGATGGATCTGGCTGCCCGATCTTGCCCTGCGCGGATGGCCGCCACCGTGTTCTCGCTGCTCATGGCACTGTCGAACGTGGGAATCTCGCTGTCCCAGCTCCTGGGTGGATACTGCTACGAACAGCTCACGGTGTGGTGGGGGCCACACGTGGCATTCCGTCTGCTTGTTAGCATCGGCGCGGCCACGACCGCCGCCTGCTGGCTGCTGACGCCGTGGCTGCTGCGACTGACTCCAACTCCGTCGGCGAGCTCTCCCTAACCCGTCAAAACCGTCTGACTCTAGCCGAACAGTTCCTCGATGGCCTGATCGGTGTCTTCCTCGTTCGTGACGACGGACAGTTCGTCGAGCAGGTCCGCGGTCAGTTCCGAAGCCCCCAGTTCGCTTACCAGTTCCGCGTGCACTTCCTGCGCCTGCCAGGCGCCGGCGGTCGTCTGGCGGGCTGCCGTGTCCTGGGCGAGCAACGCCACGAGGTCCTGCGGAGCAGCGCTGTCCACCGCCCCGGGCCGCCTATCCAACGTGGCCAGCCAGCCTGCCGCTGTCGCCAGATCGGCGTCGGCCCGGTCGACCACCAGTGCCTGGACGGAAAGCTCGCCTGCCGCTGTCGCGGCCGGCAGAACCGCGGCGGCATCGACTTCACCGGTCCACACCGCTCCTTCGCCTTCACCACCCAGCGGTCCGCGGGCATTCATGAAGTTGATGACCTTCAGCGCGTCCGCCGGGCTGACATAGGTGTCCCCGTTCGGGTCGAGGTAGTTTGGAGCCGTGGTGACACCAAACAGCTTGCCGCTGCGGATGGTCGCATCCGTGCTTGTGCGCCGTTCATTCAACGCGTTGACGACCACCAGGACGTCGATCGGCGTGACATGACCGTCTCCGTTGACATCGTTCGGATCGCGGTCGTTGGTGAAATCGACCGGATTCGCGCCAGCGGAGCCGGTCCCCGCCACGGGAGGATCGAAATTGCCCACGATGGCGATGCCGTAGGTATCGCCGTACTGAGCGTACAGATCCCGGCCGAAGGGCACGGGTTCGAAGGCATGGCTCAGACGGTTAAACGCGGTGATTCCCGGAACCACGGCACCCGGCAAGTACCCATTGCGGAGATCGCCGGCACCGGAGATCAGGAAGTACCATTCCGAAATCTCTTCTGGCGTCTGGCCATTCCGTTCTGGTACCCACAGGCCGACGTCGTCGATACCGTCCTTATCCATATCCGCAGCGACGGGAAGCTCGCGGACGCCGATGAAGCCGAAGTTGATGGTGCGATCCGCCTGGCCGTTGATCAGACCGGGCAAGATGCCCGCGCTGGCCCCGACGGAGCTCAAGTCAAACATAAACCGGTCGTCGGTCCACGTCGCCAGGTCGTCCATCCCGTCACCGTCGAAGTCGCCGATGATCGGATAGCCCTGCAGGTTGCTGACCAAGCGCGAATTCGCGTTCAACTGATAGTTGTGGTCCGTGTCGAAGAACCATTCGGTACCCGTGTACACCGCCACTTCGTCGCCGTTCGTTCGGTTGCCGTCGAAGTTGCCGGCCACCGGCAGACCGTTGATGTTCAGCGGTTCCGCGTTATTGATATCCGGCACACCGTCGTTGTCCGTATCGATCAACCAGCGATAGTTGTTCAGCCCGAATCCGATCGCGCCATAGGCGGCCAGCTTGTCGAAGCCATCGGCGGCCGGACCGCCGGGGAACGAGAAGTTCCCCGCGAACAGGTCGTCCGTGGTGATCGACGGATCACCGGTCGCCTGCGATCCGTTCCCGAACGAATAGACGATGTCGCGATTGACAAAGTCCGCATTACCCGGATCGAACTTGTTATTGCCGTTGGTATCGATCCAGGCACTACCGGATGCCCACACACCGATTTCCGGCCGGCTGTCGACCGTAAACCGGGCCACGAAATCGTATCCGGGCTGCCCGTCGCCGGTCGGGAAGTCCGGCGTCTCCTGCGGCTCGACGGCATTATTCTCACCGTCCAAGGCATTGCCCGCCGGATCCACCACGTCGTCCAGGATCGTCAGGGTGAAGCGGTCGTCAGGCAGCGGTTCCGCGAAAGTCAGCACGATGGTGCCCGTGCGCGGAATGCCGACGACCTGCGGATCAGACAGGAACGCGATCGTGTTGATCGGAATAATGCCGTTGTAATCGCCGCGGAGTTGGAAGTGACCGGTAGTGGTCGCCGGCACCACTTCCAGGGCATCGTAGACAAAGGCGGCGATTCGGTTGGGCAGATCCTGGACATCGATCGAGATACTGTTGATCAGCGGCGTCGGAATCAGGTAGCCACCGGGTACCTTGGGATCGAACAAGTCGAAGGCCGGATCCGCCGTGATGTAGACGCTGGTCACTTGCGGCCCCTGCGTATCTACGAAGATGTCGAGCACCTGCGGAGCGTTGACATTGCCGGCAACGTCCTCGGCGGTGATCAGCATTCGCCGCAATCCGTCAAAGGGCAGAGCCACCAGAGCGCCACCCAGCGACCGGGCCTCTGTGTCATTCATGTGCACCGTCGACGTGATTTCCCACTGGCCCATGGCGACGCTGCCGTCCGGCTTGAACGTCGGGCTGCCGAACTGGTTGTTGCCGTCAAACGGCACGGCCGTGGTCTGCCCGAGGAACACGTCGCCAGCATCCACCGCATTGTTCTGGTTGATGTCCAGGTACATCCGTACCACCGTGTCCGCCTCGGCCAGACCGTAGAAGGTCGGCGTCGTGTCGTTGGTGATGCGGTCGGTGTAGGTGTCGGGCGAAGCGGGACCATCGACACCGCTGTCGCTGTCGGGGTGTAGGCCGTCGTCACCCACGGCCGTCACTCCAAAGAACGCCTGGGGATCCTGCGTGTCGACGATGATTTCGAGCGACTGGCTGCGTTCGCCGAAGCCGGTCTTCTGTGGATTCGCGGGGTCGATCATCTGCACGCGAGCAGTCAGGAAGTGGCTGCCGTCGTTCAGGACCGGCGAGGTGAACTGATAGAGCCCCGGTTCGATCTGCGTCGCAAAACCCAGCGGCACGCGGATATTCGCATTCGGCGCATTGCCAGGTGCTGGAGAAGTGGCTCCTTCGTCAAAGATCGCAATCGCATAGCCTGGCAGGACCGGTTGCGCGGGCCCTGCCCGGAACGGAATCGGGATGACCTGGTCCGGTGGGGTGTCGGCCACATTGTTGCCAGGCAGGTCGTTCAGCAATACGCCATCGTCCAGGCGGAACACGATGGTCGGTGTGTTATCGCACGTAATGTTATCGAAGTGCGACCGGCCGGTATCGCTGTTCAATCCCGACGGATTGGCCGCATTGCAATCGTACGTCGGGTCTGCCGGGTTGTCGTCCAGCTCGATATCGAACGGAACCGGTGCCGGTTCGTTCAGGATCGTCATATTGTAGGTATTGATGGCCGCTCCGACGCCGAACACCTGCAGATAGTACGTCTGGCCCTGGACGGCGGGGATGCGGATCCGCTCGTCTTCGCGGAATGCGTCGCCGTCGAGGTTCACATCGTTCTGGTTCGTGGGATCGTCG
>JBFWYF010000047.1:0-16825 GCA_050186685.1 Pirellulaceae bacterium | reverse complement strand
ACTTGAAGGCGCGCCGCCCCGAGCTGTATGGCAAGCTGGTCGAGCCGCAGGAGTCGGTGACGCTGCCGGGTTGGCGGATGGAGCACGAGACCGGACCGCGCTCCAATGACACGGCCTGATCAAGGAGAACACCATGACCATCCGACCTCGTGTAGTTGCCGACGGCCCTTTGGCCCCCGCCGTGTTGGATTTACTCGCTGGACGAGTCGAATTGCTTCCCTGGAGCGTCGCACTGGAGGGAAGCCCGGAGCCGGTCCAGGCGATTTACACGTATGGTCATCCGCAGGTGGATGGGGCGATATTGGATCGGCTTTCCGGGATTCGCGTCATCAGCAATTACGGAGTGGGCGTCGATCATATTCACTTGCGAGACGCAGCTGCCCGCGGTATTCCCGTAGGAAACACACCGGGCATTCTGGATGGCGCGACGGCGGACATGGCGTTCACGCTGCTGATGGCGGCCGCTCGTCGGCTCGTGGAAGGTGACCGTTACGCCCGCAGTGCTGCTTTCAGGCACTACGACCCGGGCTACATGCTGGGGCGGGAGGTACACGGAGCGACGATCGGAATCGTGGGCTTGGGAAGGATCGGGCAGCAGATCGCTCGCCGCGCCCGAGGGTTCGAAATGCCCATCCTGTACTGCAATCGCCGTCGGCGAGTGGAAGTCGAACAACAGTACGGTGCCCGCCATGTGTCTTTTGCGGAATTGCTGGCCGGCGCTGACTTCGTCGTCCTCAGCGTACCGCTGACATCGGAGACGCGCACGCTGATCGGCGCTCGGGAACTGGCGCAGATGAAGCCGACCGCCGTGCTGGTGAACGTGGCCCGCGGGCCGGTCGTCGACACGGCGGCGCTTACGGAAGCCCTTCAACAGCGGCGCATCTACGCGGCCGCATTGGACGTAACCGATCCCGAACCGCTGCCGCGCGATCACCCCCTGCTGCAGTTGGACAACGTGGTTATTGCGCCGCACCTGGGCAGCGCCACCGTCCAGACCCGTCAGCGCATGGCCGAGATCTCCGTCGAGAATCTGCTCGCGGGACTCGCCGGTCGGGCGCTGCTGTATGAGGTCGTGGCATAGGAGACGGGGGGAAGTCTCTCGCAGAGGCACAGGGGGCGCGGAGAGGTAATGCGGAGTGGCTTCTTTCGCACGCTCTGCGGGAAACCCTCCTCCCCTCTCGCTCAGTTGTCTGCGGGACGACTTCGGCGGCGATCGCTTTGGGCGATTTCGAAATCGACCGCCATCCGGTGCGCGTCCTGCCACTCTCCGCCCCGCGCCACCGCGATGATCGACTGGAAGTGTGTGAGCTCTGCGTCGGACAGTTGGCCGTCTTGGTGACGCAGATTGAGCGCACGTTCTACGCCATCGACGTAAGCCGGCTTCTCCGACGATACGGCGGTTCGCAGCAGCTGGATGTACTTCAAGTTGTCGATTTCGACCGCTGGCGGCTGGTGCCACCAGCGATAGAGTTGCACGAGTCCCACGATGGCTACGACCAGCAGGACTCCGCCCAGCCACGGCCCGCGGGACGAGATCGAGGAGGTAACAACGCGACGCGACATGATCAGTACTCCCGCATCGGTTCGCCTTTGGCGCGACTCGAAAGAGCCGCCCACGTGGGCTGATGGATAAATTCGGAAATGAATCGGACGCTGCCATCGCCGAGGGCGACGTTTGCTCCGCCGGGATGCTCGGCGTACATCTGGCAGACGTGGCACAGACGGCTATTGGGGGGATGAATCGGCGCGAAGCCCGTCACCGGGTCGAACTCGCCCTGAGCCGGGCCGCTGTGAACGTTGACCAGGGTCGCCGCTCCATCGCATTGGGTATTCGGAAACCGCTGCGGGAACGCGGCGCAGACGCTCGCACCCGGGACGACGCCGACCCAAGTCTTGCTGCTGAGTACCGGAACATGCTCGCCGAGAAAGACCGTGTTGGACAGTCCATCCAGCACATCGGCCGCTCGAGTGCGCGAGTTCCGGTAGAGGGGACCATCGGCGAGGCCCGTGTAATCCTCGACCGTGAATCCCCACGGTTCTTCCTGGCCGGCATTCGCCACGTAGGTCGAGCGGCCAAACACGGCCAACACGCTGCCCGACAAGTCTTTGACCTGCATGGGCCCTTGGGCGTTCGACGCCGAGGGACAGACGAAGACGGGTAAGTGCACGCTGGCCGCGGCCGACGCGGCCTGCCAGCACGGGAGGCGAAAGTCCAGGGCGTTATGGAGCGCCACCTGTTCGAGCTGCGGCAGCAACAGTGCGCCCCACGCATATCCGGAGGCCGCGTCGTACGTAACGGGATCGCGCTGCGCCGAACGGGTGTCGGCCAGATACGAGGGCGGGTAGACTTGATGGGTGTCGTGATACAAATGCAGCGCCAGCCCCAGTTGCTTGAGATGGTTCTGGCATTGCATCCGCCGACCGGCCTCCCGAGCGGCCTGCACGGCGGGCAGTAACAGCGACACCAGCACGCCGATCACCGCCAGCACGACGAGCAATTCGACGAGCGTAAACCCGCGCGTCGCGCCCACGGCTGCGGGCGGCTGTCGGTGCTCGCCGCGAGCCGGGTGGCTGGGACGACACGAGTTCGGCCGGAAATTCCGGCGAGAAATGCAGCACGGGACCAAGAACGAGCAAAGGCAGTTCGATACCGCTGACATGGCCGAGTTCTCCGCGGTAGGGCTGAAACAGGCAACCTGGCGTGAATTGTAGCCTGTGCTAAATCTCGTGCCGAATTGTAGCCTCGACTACATCCTTGTCAATCACCTACGACCTCGCTAGGGTCGATTTTCAGCACCGGAACCAGCTGCACTCCCATGACGAGACGTCGCACACCCGGCAATCAGCACCAGCGCACGCGCCGCGACCACGCCTCGGAACTCGCCGAAGACTACGTGGAAGCGGTGGCCGAGATAATCGAGCAACGCGGCGTCTGCCGTGTCACGGACCTGGCAGAACGAGTTGCTGTCAGTCACGTGTCGGTGAACCGGGCGGTAGCCCGTCTGCAGCGTGACGGATACTTGACGTCCGAGCGGTATCGGCCGGTCGAGTTGACCGCCGAAGGGAAGCGACTCGCCAAGTTGTCCCAGAAGCGGCATGGCATCGTCTATGCCTTTCTGCGAGCGCTGGGCGTGAGTGAAGAAGCCGCGGCGATCGACACCGAGGGGATCGAACACCATGTCAGCGAAGAGACGTTGCAGGTGATGGAGGCCTTTGTCGCCGGGCGAAGGCGGTCCCCGTCCTGACGCATGGTTCGCCTGAAAGAGGGCAAGCGAGCTGGGAAATCATGTGCGATTCTGCTCACGCTCTGACGGGCGTGGCTACGACGGAGGCGGCGTTTGCTGTCGGAGAAGTCCGCCTTACGTAAGCAGGGCGAGGTCTCGATGCTAGCTTCAAGCGGATCACCGCTAATGCAGTTCTCCTCCGCTCAGGCCTCGGTGTGAGCCCGACGGCGGGCAAGCAATCCTTTGGCACACCGTCGGCCGCGAGGTAACCGAAGACACGGCCGCACGGTGAACGTTGGAGCGTGAATCCTGTTTCTATCGATCCCATACCATTGACGGTGAATTCGGTGCAACACTCAAACTGATTGGAAACGCCGGGCATGCAGATTGTCGCAGAACCGAGGTGAACCGGTGTGAGCATCTCTCACGTGCCGATGGCGCGACGGCGGAATTCCGTGGGCGTCATGGCCAGCTCGGCGCGAAAAGAGTTTTCGATGTGCCGGATATCGGTGAAGCCCGAGTAGCTGGCGACATCGGCGATGGAATGTCTGGTTTCAATCAGAAGCCGCTTGGCTCTTTCGACTCGCACGCGCCGGATTTCCGCTCCGAGCGTGACGCCGATTGCCTCGCGCACGCGGCGCTCCAGCCAACGGCGACTGACCGGAACTTTCTCGAGGACGTCCGAGACATTGATGACACGCGAGTGGTTCTCGCGTACGAACCGAATGGCGGCGACAACGTCGGGTTCGTCGATGGCGAGAACGTCGGTGGATCGCCGCGTCGCAATGCCGATCGGCGGCAGCAGGAATTCCGTAGCCAGGGTGCGCGGCTTGCAGCCCTTGTCCAGGCGAGATTCGATGAGTTGCGCGGCACGCCGGCCAATCGCTTGACTGGCCAGAATGACCGAAGACAGCGGAGGCCTCGCCATCCGGCAGAAGAACTCGTCGTTGTCGACTCCGAGCACCGCGATGTCTTCCGGAACCCGCAGGCCCACGTTGCGACTGGCTTGCACTACCTCCACCGCCCAGTGATCGCACGACGTCAGAACGCCGGTAGGACGTGGCAGGGAGCGCAACCACTCCGCCAGCCCCGGAATGGGAAAGCGTTCATACGACATCGGTGACAATTCCTCGTCCCCCGCCGAAAAATTGAAGACGGCAAGCCGTCGCCCAGCCGCCTCAAGAACGCGGCGCATGCTTCGCTCTCGTTCGATCGAGAATCGATAGCGGCTCTGGTTGACGAAAGCGATGGATCGGAGCCCGCGCTCCAGAAAATGACGCGCTGCCAGTTCCCCAATCGCGGCGTTGTCGTTCGAGACGCGAGGACAGGGTAGATCCGACACCAGGTCGGCGATATCGACTGCGAATACCCCCCGGGGCAACGCATCGCGGCTTTCCCGGTCACCGAGGGCGACAACCAGCGCATCGACGTGTCGGAGCGCCGCTCGCGCGTTCCGGTCAAATCCCGGATTTAAGAAAATGAAACTCCAATGAGGCCGAGTCTCGGCATATTCCACGATGGAGTGGAGAATTTCACGGTAGTGGGCGAAGGCATGGCTGACCGCCAGGCCAATGATTCGTTGCGAAGGCATGCGGGCATTCTACTCGCCGGACGCAAATTTACGCAAGAATTGCGCATTCCTGACTATCCCGCGCACTCGCAGCCATTCTACAGTTCGGTCGCAGTGGTCACGCATTCTCATCCGTTATCTCTTTGTGGAGGTCTTATGAGTCACCCACGCTTCGCACCGCGGCGGCCATCCGGGCGTTCGCTGCCCGGATTTACCTTGGTCGAACTCCTCGTGGTCATTGCGATCATCGGAGTCCTGGTCTCACTCTTGTTGCCTGCGGTCCAGGCGGCTCGCGAGGCAGCGCGCCGGATGCAGTGTACGAATAATCTGAAACAACTGGCTCTGGGAATGCACAATTACCATGATGTCTACAAGACGCTGCCTCCTCAGGACTTTACGGGAAATGCATCGCGTTGCATGTTGAAGAATCAGAATTTCAATTTCAAATGGGGCTGGGGATCCACGATCCTGCCACTGATTGAGCAAACTACGATCTACGACCAGTTGCGGCCAGACGGTTGCAGCATGCCCCCTTCGACCACGCTGTTCAACGGCGTAGCGCTATTGCGGCAGTCCATCCCCACGTTCGTGTGCCCATCCTCTCCCGGCCCCCTGATTAATCCTTTCTTCCAGTCGCCGCATGTTTCGAATACGACCAATGGTAGTGCGAATGGTTACGCGACCAGCAGTTATGTGAATTCCGAGCAGGTGATGTATTCCATGAGCAGGGTCGGAGGGGATTTAGTGGCTGGTTTCCGCGACATCCTGGATGGGACGAGCAACACATTCATGTTTTCGGAGCGAGCGCTGCGATTAGGAGTGGGGCCCCAGAAGGCCTCCTATGGAGCCGTCATCTACGGCCGCACCCCCACCACGGACCTCGCGCAGGGGTTCCATGCCTCCTATCCACCCAACACATTCTCTGTCACCTTTACGGCCACGTGGTTTACTAACAATCCGGCTCAGCCATGTGACCGGGGGACGGCGAACAGCCTGCACCCCGGTGGCGTCAATTTCGCCTTTTGCGATGGGTCGGTGAAGTTTGTCAGCCAGACCATCGCCCGCAATCCGGCCTGTATCCCGGCCCCTGGATGCGTGAACGGGGGGGACAATCCGCCGGCCAGTGGCACCGGTTGGTTAACGGCGGGCAACGTCCGCTGCCCCGGACCAGGTTTCGTCTACCAGAATCTCTACAACCGCACGGACGGCGAGGTCGTGGGAGACTTCTAGGGGGATTCGGTGGTCAAGAGCAACGCTGGACGCGGTTCCCTACGGGCCGCGCCCAGCGCCAGTCCAACAAGCAACTCAAGGGCAACGAGAACATGAATCTGCAGCGACTCACCTGTCTTGTGCTTGTGACCGCGATCCTGGTTGGATGCAGCCGTGAATACAGCGGCGACCGACGATTCGCGCTCTCCGGGAAGGTTACGCTGGACGGGACTCCCATCGATTACGGCGCCATTTCATTCATACCTGCTGCCGGCGAGCAGCGAGTCTCCGGCGGGACAATTGTGGATGGCGTCTACTCCGTCCCCGAGGAGGAGGGGGCCAATGAAGGCAAGTACCGCGTCGAAATCCGGTGGTTCAAGAAGACAGGCAAACAGTTTCTGGATCCTGAGACTCAAACCATGATGGACCGACGCGATGAAGGGTTGCCAGCGAAGTACCACAAGGACTCCATCCTGACAGCCGATGTCTCGGCCGATCAGGCGACGTTCGACTTTGACTTGAAGTCCGGTTAGCCAAGGCCGCGAGGCGCCATCGTTCGCGGGTCTACCGACAAAGCCGTGAAATGAGAATCATGAAACAAAGCTTACTACTGCTCTTGCCGGTTATCGTAGGCGCGTCGTTACTGGGTGCTGGCCAGGCCGACGCGGAAGAAGCCGAAGAAAAGGTCGTCGGCCAGGAAGCGGCGTTGCTCAGTACGGCGATGCATCCTGGCGGATGTGTAGCGGAGCCAGAGACCCATCGGTTTCCCAAACACCGGTTCGTCACATCGGCTCCCAACGTTCAGGACATGTGGCCGTGCTATTCGCCCGACAGCAGAACTCTGCTCTTCACCCGGACTACGGATCGCAAAACCTGGAACCTGTTTACCGTTGCTGTCGACGGTGGAACGGCAACTCCGTTTCCCGCGCAATCGCCGGCTTCCGGGACGCGCGCGAACTGGTCGCCCCGGCACAACCGCATCGCGTTCAACGGTCGACCGCCCAAGGGTCAATTCAACCTGTCGCTGGTGGACGGTGATGGAACCGGGTTGCGGGTGCTTGAGTCCGCCGCGATCACCGACCAGATGTCTTATCCGTCGTGGTATCCCGATGGCAAGAGCGTGGCGGTCGTGGAATTCATGGGTGCGGAGGGAAGCGCAATCAGGAAAATCGACATCGAGCAGGGAACGGCGATCACACTGACCGATCCCCGAACGCACTGGGCCGGAGTGCCTCGTGTGTCGCCAGATGGTAACACGATTGTCATGGGCGGCCAGCTAAAGCAAGGCCAACCGTATTCGCAGTATAAGAACCAGATCTGGATTTTGAGTCGAGACGGTAAGCTGAGGCCGCTTGACTCCCAGCGAGGTTGGGCTCCCGCCTGGTCCCCCGACGGGAAGTGGATTGTGTTCGCATCGGACCGCGGCAGCGAGGACGGTCAGCGGGCGATCTTCCTCGCCTCGCCCGATGGTGAAACAGTCCGGCAACTGACTCCGTCTGAGCTGAACGCTGGCCATCCGACATGGTCGCCGGACGGCAAATGGATCGCATTTTTTGCTCAGCACTCCGCGGACAAAGAGGCCAAGGGATTGGCTGTGATCCAGGCCGACGCGGCACTGGCCTTGGCGGGGATAACAAGTTCCGCAGGGACGGCGCGCGCCCAGGGGGAGGAGGGCGCATCGGCTTTCCCCGTTCGCGCCTCGTCTAATAGCCGCTACTTGGAAGACGCGCGCGGCAAGCCGTTTCTGTTGCACGGCGACACGGCGTGGAGTGTGATGGTGCAGCTCACGAAAGACGAGACGGAAGAGTATCTGGAAAACCGCCGCCAGAAGGGATTCAACGCGATCCTGGCGAACCTCATCGAGTATTACTACGCGGACAATCCTCCCAAGAATAGGTACGGCGATGAGCCCTTTCATACATTGGGCGACTTCGCCACTCCCAACGAGAGGTATTTTGCCCACGCCGACTGGCTCATTCAGAAAGCTGCGGGGAAAGAAATCCTGGTGGTCTTGAACCCGTGCTATACGGGCTTTTCGACGAATTACCGGACCTCCCGCGACGGTTGGATACAGGCCATCCTGGCCAACGGCCCGGAAAAGTGCCGTGACTTTGGTCGCTACCTTGGCCGCCGCTACAAGAGCCAGACTAATATCATCTGGCAGGCGGGCGGAGACACGACGATTCCGGTCGGTTCGGACCTGGAGAAGAATTGGCTGGAGATGCTGCTCGGCATCCAGGAGCAGGCACCGGGCCACCATTGGACGGCTCACTGGCGCCGTTTCACCACTGCCGTCGATCAGCCTACCTTTGCTCCCTACATGACCTTGGACAATGCGTATGGGGGCAATCGCACGTACATCCAGACGCTCAGGGCGTACAACCGGGCGAAACCCAAGCCGACGTTCGTTAACGAGGGATATTATGAGGACACCAGGTTGGGAATCCCCGGTGTTGCCACCGCCCAGCAAATGCGTGCGCAAGCCTATTGGGCAATACTCTCAGGCGCAACTGGCCACATCTTTGGATGCGATCATCTGTGGATGTTCGGCGGTCCGCGCGGAACACCGGGGAATCCGTGGCCGCGGCTAGATTGGCGCGCGGGCATGGATCGCCCGTCGTCGCAGGAAATGGTCCACGTCCAGAGACTGTTCGGCAGATTCCCCTGGCATCAGCTTGTTCCAGACCAGGACCATTCCGTCGTCACGGCCGGTGTCGGCACGTACGGAGAAGATGATCGCACGCCTGCAGGTGACTACGTGACGGCGGCGCGCTCTGGCGATGGGAGCCTCGTGATGGCTTACGTTCCCTCCACCGGAACGAGGGCCCGGACGATCACCGTAGACTTGTCGCGTCTCGGCGCGGCGGCCGAGGCCAGCTGGTACAATCCGACGAACGGCGAATACACCCGGATCGTCGGGTCGCCGCTGGCCAATGACGGACCCCGTGAATTCGTGACCCCAGGCGACAACGGCACGGGTACCGGCGACTGGGTCCTGATTCTGGAAGCCGAAATCCACGCGACGCGGAAAACCAAGCCGTGAACAACCGGGAGTTACGAGCCATGAAACGATTCTTATTACTGCTCTTGCCGGTTATCGCCGTAGCGTCATTGCCCGGTGTTGGCCGCGCCGACGTGGACGAGAAGGTTATCCGCCTGGGAATCATCGGGCTGGACACCTCCCACGTCATCGCTTTCACCCGCTACCTGAATGACCCGAAGAACCGTACGGCCTGCCGCGTCGTGGCGGGATACCCCGGAGGGTCGCCCGACTTCCGGGCTTCAGCTGACCGGGTGGAGGGTTTTACGAAGCAGTTGCGCGAACAGCATGGTTTGGAGATCGTCGACAGTATCGAAGCGTTGTGCAGCAAAGTCGACGGCGTCTTGCTGGAAAGCGTCGATGGCCGGCCGCATCTGGACCAGGCCCGCATCGTCATCCAGGCCCGCAAACCGCTGTTCGTGGACAAGCCGGTGGCGGACGACCTGGCGGACGTGATCGAACTGTTTCGCCTGGCCAAAGAGAACAACGTGCCGTGCTGGTCGAGCTCCGCCATGCGTTACGGGAAGGAAGTCGCCGGCGCACGAGAGAACGAGAAACTTGGGAAAATTGTCGCGTGCGACGTGTTTGGGACCAGTTCATGGGCCGAAAAGCATCCGTCGCTTTATCTGTATGGCATTCACGCGGTGGAGCCGCTGTTCACGGTCATGGGGACAGGTTGTGAAACCGTCCAGCGGATCAAAACCGATCGCAGTGATATGGTGGTGGGCGTGTGGAAAGGCGGCCGCATCGGCACTTTTCGGGACCTGCGTGGCGGAAAGACGGATTTCAGTACCATCGTCTATGGCACCGCGGGGATGGTGACGGGCAAATCGTCCGGCTACGGGCCGCTCCTCGTCGAAATCGACAAGTTCTTCCAGACCGGGAAGCCGCCGGTCTCGGCCGAGGAGACGATCGAAATCTACGCCTTCATGAGCGCCGCGGACGAGTCCGCGGCCCAGGGCGGCGCCGGGATCTCGATCGCCGAGACGATCGCGAAAGCTCGAGCGAAATAGCGTTCCGATGAACCTGCTATCCGTCCGGTTGATTGTCGTCGCTCTTGTCGTGTTCCGCGCGACGGTCCTGGCGGACTCGCCGCGGATCGACTTCGTTCAACAGGTGCGGCCCGTTCTGGATCGCTGCGTCAAGTGTCATGGGGCGGACAAGCAGCAGGGTGGGCTGCGCTTCGATGTCCGTACGGGGGCATTGCGTGCTGGAGATTCCGGAAGTGAGGCGATCAAGCCGGGCGATGCCACAGGGAGCGAGCTGATTCGCCGGATCGAGGCGACGGACGAAAATGAGCGAATGCCGCCGGAGGGTGGGCCGCTGCCGCGCGAACATGTCCGAGTCCTTCGTGCATGGATCGACCAGGGAGCTGTCTGGCCCGAATCATCCGGGGTGTCGACCGCCGAACGGAGTGAATTGGTCGTCACCCAGCAGGATCGACAGCATTGGTCGTATCGTCCGCTGGTTGCCGTCCAACCGCCGGCAGTCCACGACGACGCCTGGTGTGCGACAGCGATCGACCGATTTATTCTAGCGGCGTTGGAAGCCAGGTCGCTGCGTCCCTGCCCGCCGGCGGATCGGCGCACACTGATCCGGCGAGTCTATTTCGATCTGGTCGGCCTGCCGCCGCCACCGGAACGAGTCGAGGAGTTTGTCGCGAATCCGGGCGAGGCAGCCTGCGAGGAACTCGTCGACGAATTGCTCAGCAGCCCGCAGTACGGCGAGCGTTGGGGACGGCACTGGCTCGATCTGACCCGCTACGCCGACAGTGATGGTTTGGAGACCGACGCCGATCGGCCGAACGCCTATCATTACCGCGATTTCGTTATCCGCGCGCTCAACGATGATCTGTCTTATCAGACATTTGTCCGCTGGCAGCTGGCCGGCGACGAGTACGCTCCGGACGATCCGCGAGCGATTGCCGCCACCGGATTTCTTACGACGGCGCCAAACGAAGTGCTTACTCCGAATCATCTCGAAGAGGAACGGCTGCGGCTGCGGTTCAATGAACTGGACGACACGGTCGTCACGACGGCGTCGACATTCCTGGCGCTGACCGTGGGTTGCGCTCGTTGTCACGACCACAAGTTCGACGCCATCCCTACCCGCGACTATTACCGGCTGCAATCGGCATTCATCGGCACCTCGCGGGGCGAAGTTCCGCTTGATTCGCGAGACGCTGTCACAAGGTACCGCAGGGAAGAGGCCGAGTGGAACGCGCGCGTGAAGCCGCTACAGCGGCGCCTCGACGGTTGGTTGGCCGAGCAGAAGAGGCCGCACGAAGACTCCTTGCGCCGCAAAAAGATCGACGGACTTCCGATCCGCGATGCAGATAAGACCGTGCTCAAAGAGCAACCCGAGTCGGAACTGGGCAAACGGCTCAGCCGGTCGCACGCCACGAAGCTCAAGCTGACCGACGACGACTTTCGCACCGTCTTCAGTGCGGAGCAGCGCGATCAATGGGATGCCTTGACGCGGGCGCTCGATCAGGCGAATCGCTCGCGGCCACAGCCACCTGCCACGGCCCTCGCGATCACGGAAGGGAGCCGGGAGCCGCAAGCGACCTGGCTCCTGGCTCGCGGTGATTTCTACTCGAAGCGGGAACGCGTCGAGCTGGGGTTTCTATCCGTGCTCACCGGTTCGCGCCCGGCCAGCGACTACTGGGAGGCGGCCCGGCGCGAGGCGCAGACCCTGCCCAGTTCCCGGCAGCGGCGAGCTCTGGCGGATTGGATGACCGATGCGGAACAGGGAGCCGGAGCCCTGTTGGCGCGGGTGTTCGTCAATCGTGTCTGGCAGCACCATTTCGGCGACGGCCTGTCCAGAACAGCGAACGATTTCGGAGTGCGGGCCGAGCGTCCTTCGCATCCGGAACTGCTGGATTGGCTGGCATACGACTTTGTCGCCGGCGGCTGGCGGCTCAAGCGGCTGCACAAGCAGATCCTGATGAGTTCGGTTTATCGACAGGGCACGTCGTTTGATGCGGAGCAGGCGAAGATCGATCCCGAGAACCGGCTTCTGTGGCGGAGGCGGCCGCTGCGGCTGGAGTCGGAGATACTCCGCGACGCGGTGCTCGCGGTCAGCGGCACGCTCAATCTTGAGCCATTCGGTCCGGCCTTCAAACCGCCAATCCCCGTCGAAGCGATGCTGGCGCGGAACACCAAGAGCCCCTATCCCCTGGATGCCCGCGACACGCCGGCGACTCGCCGCCGGAGCGTGTACATGTTCCACAAACGTGTCGTGCAGCATCCACTCCTGCAGGTGTTCGACGGACCGGATGCTTCGTCCAGCTGCGGCCGGAGAGACCAGACGACCGTCGCTCCGCAAGCACTGGCTTTGCTCAATGATCCGTTCCTGCGCGCTCGAGCAGTCGATTTCGCGAGGCGGCTCATCGCCGAGGCGGGACCCGATCATGCCGACTGGATTACGCGGGGGTTTCGACTGGGCCTGGCACGCCCGCCGAGCGAATCGGAACTGCGCACGTCGCTGAAGTTTCTGGACAGCCAGCTCCACCGCCGCGTCTTGCGAGATCCGCTCGCTTCAGCCGACGACCTTCACCGCCGGGCGTTGGCCGATTTCTGCCAGGGGCTGTTCTGCTTGAACGAATTCATCTACGTGGACTGACCGAACCTATGACGGGCCTGCGATCCGAACATTGCCGACGATACGAGCGACCACGCTCGCGACGGGATTTCTTGGCCCGCTCGGGCGCTGGCATCGGGCTGTTGGCGTTAGCCGATCTGTTGCAAGACGAGGCCCAGGCCGCGGACGCGGAACCTCGTCGCGGCAATCCTCTGGCGCCCCGCGGGCCGCATTTCGAGCCGCGCATAAAGTCCGTCATCTGGTTGTTCATGGAAGGTGGCCCGAGCGGCGTCGATCTGTTCGATCCCAAGCCGGAACTCGCAAAGCGCGACGGTCAGCGCATCGCCATCGACGTCTTCAACGGCGATCCAGGGCCGCTGATGAAATCGCCGTTCGCTTTCAAACAATACGGCGAATGCGGAGCCTGGGTCTGCGACAAGTACTCGCACATCGCCAAACACGTCGATGACATGGCGTTCGTCAAATCGTGCTTTACCGAGTCGAACGACCACGTGCCGGCGCTTTACCAGATGAATACGGGTGTGCCCCGAGTCGGACTGCCAACCGCGGGAGCCTGGGTCACCTACGGACTGGGCAGCGAGAACCGCAACCTGCCGGGATTTGTTGTGATCGGAAATACCAAGGGCATCAAAGGTGGCCCGGTCCACTGGAGTTCCGGTTTCCTGCCTTCGTCCTTCCAGGGAACGCTGTTTCGCTCGCAGGGGAGCCCGATTCTCAATCTGGATCGACCCCCGGACGTCGCGAAGCAAGACCAGCGGGCGGTGCTCGATCTGGTGGCGAACTTGAACCGAGAACACCTCGCGACTCACGCCGCCGAGCCGGATCTGACAGCTCGCATCGATAGCTTCGAGCTGGCCTATCGCATGCAAACGGAAGCTGCCCAACTGGCCGACTTCTCCGGCGAATCCGCCGAGACTCAACGGCTCTACGGACTCGACCGCGAACCTACTCGCACGTTTGGCCGCAAGTGCCTGTTGGCCCGGAGGCTCGTCGAGCGCGGCGTCCGCTTCGTGCAAGTCTACAGCGACGGCGAGTGGGACGCGCACAGCAACCTCGCGGCCAATCACACCGGACACTGTGCCGCGACGGACATTCCGATCCATGCCTTGCTCCACGACCTCAAACGCTCGGGACTGATCAACTCGACGCTGGTGATCTGGGGCGGCGAATTCGGTCGGATGCCCGTTTCACAACGCGGGGACGGGCGTGACCACAACCCGAAAGGCTTTCTGGTCTGGCTGGCCGGTGGCGGCATCCGGGGGGGCGCGAGCTTTGGCGAAACCGATGAGATCGGCTACCGGGCTGCCGTCAATCCCGTCACCGTCCATGATCTGCACGCCACGATGCTCCATCTTCTCGGACTTGATCACAAGCGTCTAACCTATCTCCACAACGGCCGTCGCTACCGCCTGACGGATGTCGCCGGAAATGTGCTAAGCAAGATTCTGTCGTAGAATCGCCAAGATGATCCAGAAAAAAAGCATAGAAACCAGGTGTCAAATTGGAACGAGAGGTACTGACATGAAAGCCGGACGTGCGATCCACCGACGTTCCTTTCTTTCGACCGCGCTTGCCGCCGGAAGCGGCCTGGCCTTAGCGCCCCACGCACGAGCGGTTGGGGCGAACGACGAAGTCCGCGTGGCCGTCGTTGGCTTTCGTGGACAGGGAGGACTGCATTTGCGGCTGTTGCGGGAACTGGCCGGCGTGCGGGTGGTTGCCGTCTGCGACGTCGACCAGCATGTTTTGGATCGAGAACTGGCGAGGTCCGCGGGTAAGGGTGAGAAGCTCGCGGTTTATACCGACGTTCGAAAACTGCTCGAAGACAAGAACATTGACGCCATCACGACGGCCACACCGGACCACTGGCATGCACTGGTCACCATTTGGGCCTGCCAGGCAGGGAAGGATGTCTATGTTGAAAAGCCGATCTCGCACAACCTGTGGGAAGGCCGCAAGATGGTCGAGGCGGCTCGCAAGTACAATCGGATTGTCCAGTACGGCAATCACAATCACGGACATCACACGGGCGAAATGCGGTTGGAAACCGACCAGCTGGGCAAAATCCAGGTCGTCTGGTCCGCTCTGAACCGCAAACGCGAGAGCATCGGCAAAGTGACTGGACCCCAGCCGGTCCCCTCATCGGTCAACTACGACCTGTGGCTTGGCCCCGCGCCGCAAACGCCGCTGATGCGCAAGCAGCTTCACTACGACTGGCACTGGGATTGGGCGACCGGAACCGGCGAACTCGGCAATAACGGAATCTACCAATTGAATGAGGTCCGGCTGGCGCTCGGTCAGGCGACGCTGCCGCGCCGTGTGCTGAGTCTGGGAGGCCGGTTCACGTTCGACGATGATGGCCAGACACCAAATTCGCAACTGGCCCTGTTCCAGTACGACCCGGGGCCGCTGGTCATTTTCGAGCTGCGCAATCTCCCATCGGAAAAAGGGCCCAAGACGATCAATAGGAAGATCCAATGCGCACGGGGCGAGGCCGCCTTGCCGTCTCCGGCGGGAAAACCAGGTGACACGGGTGGGTTCTCCGCGCACAAGGGCCACCTTTACAACTTCATTTCCGCCGTGCGGAGCCGCCGCGTCAGTGACCTGCGTGCCGACATCCTCGAAGGTCACTTGTCGACGGCGCTGGTTCACATGGCGAACGCATCGTACCGCGTCGGCGCATCCCATGGGGCGGACGAAGTCCGCGACGCCATCCAGGACCGAGGGAGCGAAGCCGTAGAAACGTTGGGGCGGTTCCACGAGCACCTGGCCGCCAACGGTGTCGACCTGGCAAAGGCCCAATTCACGTTAGGCCCGTGGCTGGAAATGGATGCGCATCGCGAGCAGTTCATCGGCGATTCGGATCTAGTCGGCCAAGCGAATCAGCTGCTCAAGGGAAGCTATCGCCAACCGTTTGTCGTACCCGAGCATGTCTGAAGGATTGCCCAACAGGAACAATTGACCAGGAAAGGGCGAGCGATGAGAGCGAGTCTGGAGCTTCCGCGCAGCCGGAACAACGCATTTCGAATGGCAACAACCCTGGCGATGTTTGTCCTGGGCACGGTGTTGGGACAAGGTCTGCCGGCCTGGACGGCGACGGCGCGCGGCGACGACGCCGTGGCGGCCGATCGCCAACTGCTGGACGCCGACCGCGGAATCGTCGCCATCCTGGACCTGCCCGTGGGCGGTGTGCAGCACGTCGTCGAATTGGCCCGCAACACCCAGTTGACGATCTACTTTCAATCCACCGACGCCGGCCAGGTTGAGGCGGTAAGGCAGGCCGCCGATACGGCTGGCTTGCTCGGGCGGCGGGTCGTCGCGCAACAGGGCTCGCCGACTGTGATTCATCTGGCCGACAACGTCGCGGACGGATTGCTGGTGTCACCATCGGCGCGTAGCCTGGCCGTCGACGCCGAGTTATTGCGTGTGCTGCGTCCGCGCGCCGCCGCGTTCCTCGGCGATCGCAAGCTGGTGAAGCCAGTCCCCGCCGGCATCGACGAGTGGACGCATCCCTATCACGGGCCGGACAACAATCCTCAGTCGACCGATCAGCTGGTGCGCGGCGCGCTGCGCACCCAGTTTCTCGCCGATCCCAAGTTCAGCCCGATGCCCGAACAAACGGTGGTGGCGGGCGGGCGGATGTACAAGGCGATGGGACACATTGCCCACAAGTCCAATCAGAATGACATGCTCAACACGCTGCTGTGCATCAACGCCTACAACGGCACGATCTTGTGGCGGCGTCCGTTGTCGCCTGGATTCATGCTGCATCGCAACACGATGATCGCCACGGACGATGCGCTGTACATGGGCGACCACGAATCCTGCAAAGTGATCGACGCACGGACCGGCGAGATCCGCCGGCAGATCACCGTTCCCGAGCATCTCACGGATGGTCCCGTCTGGAAATGGATGGCCCTGCGCGACGGCGTTCTGTATGCGCTGGTTGGCAATCCTGAGGTCCAGGTCGACACCCTGACGTCGGACCGCCGCGGCCTGGGACATTGGCCATGGGGCATGTGGAAAGGACATGATTATACGGACCCGCGTACCGCCTTTGGGTTTGGCCGAACGCTGGTCGCCATCGAGCTCGCCTCAGGCAAGCTCCTGTGGCACTACCGCGACGAGGAATTTCTCGATGCCCGCGCGGTCTGCATGAACAGCAAGCACATCTATTGCTTT